>JBARSG010000610.1:0-19863 GCA_049644625.1 Desulfobacterales bacterium
CGTCCGCATTTTATTCCCCCTTCAAAGATAGTCTAATTGTTTTTTTATGGAACTGCTCTACCACTCAACCATTTAAACATTCATAGTTGTCAGAAAGACGTGCCCATTCCAAATTCCCACTGTGCCCCTGATCCCTCGCTATCAATTACGTACCCTCTCTCAAGACGAATAGGCCCCATGGGAGAATACCATCTGAAGCCAAATCCCGCGGTTTGTCTCAGATTGCCCAGCTCTATACTTTCACCGTCATTATAAACATTTCCCGTATCATAAAAGAGAAGACCAACAACTCCTTGCTTCTTCAGGAGGGGAAATAGAAGTTCTGCATTAAATTGTATATATTTGTTTCCCCCGATTTCCTTTTGATCTTCATCTAAAACGTAAATGTCTTGCCAGTCATAGCCGCGCAATGAGTTTAGGCCTCCCAGATAAAATCGTTCATAATCAGGGAGTATTCCGCCAGAGTTTTCCTGGACATAACCGATTTCGCCGTGCAGAAAAGTCACAATATCCTTGAACACAGGTATGTACCACCCGGTTTCCCCCAAATATTTTGTAAAGGCGACGTCTCCGCCAAGGCCGGCATATTCCACCGATATACTGTGCCGAGAGCCTTTTGTGGGATTAAATCTTCTGTTCCTCGAGTCGTAAACCAAGGAGGTTGTTATACTGCTTGTCGCATTCTCGCCTTCCAGTTCTTTAATCGATTCCGAAGCATCATCCGAGATATTTTCTATATCTGCAAGCTCGTAATTATAACCAATATATGCCCGAACAAAATCATAAACAGGGTAGCTGAACCTAACACCTCCTCCCCTGCTGTTCTTGTCGTATGTATCATAATCGGTTTCCCAGTCATACAGATCAAGTCTTGCTGACAGAGGAATATCAAACAGCCAGGGCTCCGTAAAATTCAGTCTATACAGGGTTGTGGTCCCTCCGAGTTGGGCGTCAAGTGAAAGGATCTGGCCACGCCCAAATAGGTTATTCTGAGAAATGGAGGCCATCCCAAAGACATTTTCCGTGGTGCTGTAACCGGCGCCAAAAGAAAACGTGCCGGTGGGCTTTTCAGTAACATCGATTTTCAAAATCATTTTGTCGTCGGCAGTTCCCTTTACCGTGTCAACCTTTATGTCCTCGAAATAATCGAGCCGGTAGAGATTGCGGACGCTCCCTTTTAACCCCTTACCGCTGAAAAGTTCCTGTTCATACACCTTAAGTTCACGCCGGATAACCTTGTCCCTGGTCTTTTTGTTCCCGCCGATAATAATATTTTCAAAATAGACCTGGTTACGTTTCGCAACGACGTAGGTAATATTAATCATCAATTCATCAAAATTTTTGTCAATCCTGGGATTTATTTCGGCATGGGCATAACCCTCATCTGAATATAGATCCGTAAGGGCCAGCACATCGTTACGCACGATCTCACGGTTATAATAGGTTTCCTTGGTAATTTTTAGCTTTTCCTTTAATTCCTCCTCGGATAAGATAAGGTCTCCGGTTACGTCCACCTTACTGACCTTGAACCGTGGCCCTTCATCAATTTTTATGGTGATGTCTATCCAGTTTTCAAGAAATTTAATTTGCGGTTCCCCTACCCTGGCCTGGATATAACCGTTGTTGTAATAAAAAGCTGAAAGTTTGGCGATATCCTGTTCGAGATTCTCCCTGTTCAGCTCTCCGGATGAAGTCATCCATGAAAAGAACCCCTTTTCAGACGTCGCCAACATTTTTTTCAGTTTTTTGTCTGTATAAGCATTATTCCCTTCAAATATGATATGCCTTATCAGGACATTTTCACCCTCTTGGATAACGAATTCCAGGTCAGCCTGATTATTTTCCAGCTGATGAATAGTGTAAGTAACTTTTACATTATGATAGTTCTTTTCTTTATAAAGATCTTCTATCCGTTTAATGTTGCTTCGAACCTTGAATATATTCAGTATGGAACCTGTCCGGATACTCAAGTTTTCTTTGATCTCATCATCCTTATAGAGCTTGTTGCCTTGGAAACGAATAATCCGGATACTCGCTTTTTCCATTACCCTGAATATAATTACCTTGCCTTGGGGGCTTTCTTCGGCATCGATCCGGATATCTTCAAAATATCCCATGGAATATACGGCCTTAAGGTCTTGAGAAAGGCTTTTGGCAATATATACGTCGCCGGGCTTTGTTTTTATAATTCTTTTGATAGCGTCTGCCTCTATCCGCTTATTGCCGGCAACAAGCACTTTGGCAATTTTTTCCCGCTTAAAAAGTTTCATGCTCATATCCCGGACGAGCTGCTTCACGGTTCCGGGCACGTTTCCTATATCCTGGCCCTCTTTAACGAAAACACCAACAGACCCTTCTCCAAAAGATTCTATCATCTTTGCAACCAGGATGAATTTCTGCCCGATCCATGTCAAGCTGCCCCAGACAACATAGTCAGCACCACTTTTAACACCAACATTCCGAATTCCTTCGATAGTTTCAGTATGTTTCTCCCCTGCAAAATCAGGAATGATTTCCGGTTCCAGTATAACGATACCTTCCTGTTTAAGGTCTTTTTTGATCCTATCCGAAATTTCGGTTTGCATATATGAAAAATCTTTAACCGAACGCATTTCAAATGGTAATACCAACACCCGCACTGCTTCTAAAGAATGTGCCGTGTTCGGTAAAAAGCATAGCATTGCGATAATAATCAACCATAAGTGTCTTAACATAGAACTCCTAATTACCCCAATTCTCAGATCCATAAACTCAAAATTTTACCAGCTGTCCGTCAACAATTGTCATCCTGCGTGACATGTAAGATGCAAGTTCCATGTTATGTGTCACCACTATCAGAGTCATGCAAAATTCTTTGTTTAATTCCAAAAGCAGGCTATGGACGCGCTCACTGCTTCCCTTATCAAGATTACCCGAGGGCTCATCGGCCAGAAGAATAACCGGATTGAGAACAATGGCTCTGGCAAGCGCAACCCGTTGCTGTTCACCTCCTGAAAGCTTTCCGACTCTGAAATGTAACCTGTCTTTAAGCCCCACCCGGACAAGAATCGCCTCTGCAGCCTCCCTGGCTTTTTGTTTGCTCAGCCCTTTAATCAGTGCCGGCATCATGGTATTTTCAAGAGCAGAAAACTCTGGAAGCAGATAATGAAACTGGAACACAAAACCTAAAGATTCGTTCCGAAATTGTGCCAGCCTGGCATTATCAAAAAGAAAGATATCTTCACCCTGGAAAAGATACGTCCCGCTATCGGGCCGGTCGAGCGCTCCCAGCAGGTGTAGCAGCGTAGACTTGCCGATACCCGACGCTCCGACTATTGCCAAAGTTTCTCCGGCGTCTAAATCAAGGTTTACCCGTTTTAAGATATCAATACGGGCGTCGCTGGTGTTGTAACTCTTACATAGGCCTTGCACCGACAAGAAATGGTCTGTAACAGGCTTTTTTCGGTTGTTCCCGGAGTTAACCATAACGGATCGCTTCAACAGGGTTGAGTTTGGACGCCTGACGCGCCGGATAGAGTGTGGCTACAAAACATATCACCATGGCAGCGGCGGCTATTATAAAAACATCCAGAGCCTCCAGTCGTACCGGAAGGGTTGATATATAATACACATCTCCCGGAAGCTCGATAAACTTATATTTCTCCAGCAATTTACACATGATAAACCCAAGGCATACCCCCAGCGTAGTGCCCATGAAACCGATGACCATTCCCTTGAAGATAAAAATCTTCCTGATACTGCCATCCATGGCTCCCATGGCTTTTAATATGGCAATATCTTTGGTCTTTCCCATCACCATCATAATCAGTGTACTTGCGATGTTAAATGCTGCCACAAGAACAATAAGCGCCAGAATAATAAACATAACCGTCTTTTCCAGTTTAAGAGCGGAAAACAGATTGTGATTCATCTGCATCCAGTCCCTGGCCCAATAAGGAAATCCAACATCAGCAAGTATCTTATCTGCGATATGTCTTGCATTATAAATATCACTTACCCTGACTTCAATGCCGGTGACGGAATCTTCCATGTGCAAAATTTTCTGGGCATCCCTTAAATGGATGTAAGCCAGGGATCCATCATATTCATACATACCCGACTCGAACAGACCCGCCACCTGAAAACGCTTCATGGCAGGCAGGTATCCCATGGGAGAAATCATTCCCCGGGATGATATCAAATAAACCGCATCACCCATGCCCAAACCCATATTTCTGGCAAGCTCCTTGCCAAGAATTACACCCGGCACAGAACCGGTAGTATCCTTTCCCCGATACATCTTTTTTATATTCAGTAAAGCCGAACTTTCTAGAACCTTTATTACCCTGCCGGCCGATTCCGGATCTATGCCTCTTAAAACAGCCCCGGATACTCCTGACGATGAACGGAGCATGATCTGGGTGTAAATAAAAGGAGTGGCAGCTTCAACTCCATCCGTATTAACAACCTGGCCCAATATTTTGTGATAATCGGAAAAGTTACTACCGTGGCGCATGATCACCACGTGTGATTCAATGCCGAGTATACGGTTCTTAAGATCGGACTCAAATCCGGTCATTACAGCTATTACTACGATTAATGCCATTACGCCCACAGTTACCCCGGCAATGGAAAGCATGGTAATGAACGAAATGAAGGTCTCTTTCTGTTTGGCCCTTAGATAGCGGCCGCCTATGAAATATTCAAAAGACATAATATTGTTATTAGTTATTTGTTATTAGTTATTACCCTTTCAACCGGTTTCATGTGCGGGAAAAGAATAACCTCCCGGATCGAAACAGAATCGGTGAACAACATGGCAAGACGATCAATGCCTATTCCCTCTCCGGCGGTGGGGGGCATACCATACTCCAATGCTTCGATGTAATCCTCGTCCATGTAATGGGCCTCTTTGTCGCCCGCTTCCCTGTCTTCAACCTGCTGCATAAATCTCTCTTTCTGATCAACAGGATCATTCAGCTCCGAAAATCCATTGGCAATCTCATGGCCCGCGATGAAGAGCTCAAACCGGTCCGCAAGTTCGGGTTCGGTATCGCTCCGTCTGGATAGCGGCGAAACCTCTACCGGGTACCCTGTTATAAATGTGGGCTGCAAGAGTTTAGGCTCCACAAGCACATCAAAAATCTTTGCGATAATTTTTCCAAGACGTCCGGTCTTAGTAACCTGGATCTTGTTTGAAGCGGCGAATTCAAGCAGACCCTCCCGGTGGTTCATCAGACCGGCATCAATACCCCCAAACTCCTCCATGGCAGAAGCAAGGGATATTCGACGCCACTTGGCGCCGAAATCGATAGTATTCCCCTGATATTGTATTGAGGTCGACCCGGTCACCTCCCGAGCCACATGACAGAACATCTCTTCGGTAAGATCCATCAAATCTTCGTACCTGGCATATGCCTGGTAAAATTCAAGCATGGTAAATTCGGGATTGTGACGGGTTGAAATCCCTTCATTTCTGAAACTTCTATTGATTTCGAAAACCCTTTCAAACCCCCCGATAACCAGACGCTTTAAATAAAGTTCAGGGGCTATGCGTAAAAACAGATCCATTCCCAGGGCATTGTGATGGGTCACAAACGGTGTGGCTTCGGCGCCACCAGGAACCGGCTGCATCATAGGGGTTTCCACTTCAAGGAAATCCCGGTCAAGTAGAAAGGTGCGGATGAGCTGAATGATCCTGCTACGCTTCATAAAAATATCCCGGACATCTGAATTCATTACCAAATCGATGTAGCGACGACGATAACGCTTTTCCGGATCTTTCAGCCCGTGAAATTTTTCCGGAAGCGGTCTGGCTGACTTGCAGACGAGCTTAAATTCCTTGACCAGAAGTGTCCATTCTCCCGTTCTGGTCTTAAACATTCCACCGTTTAGTCCGACGAAATCACCGATGTCGAGCTGTTTAAATAGATTATAGGATTTTTCGCCTATTTTGTCTTTTCTCAAATATGCCTGAAGCTGTCCGGTTCGGTCCCTGAATCTGATAAAGGATGCCTTGCCAAACCTGTTTATGGCCATCATACGGCCGACAACAACAAACACAGGGCTGTCCTCGGCAAGTGAATCCGGTGCATCTTCTACGGCCTTTTTGATATCGCTTACCGTATGTAAGACAACAAAATCGTTGGGATAAGGATTAATATTGTTTCTTTTTAAGTCTAATAGCTTCTTTTTTCGTTTCTCAATGATATCGCTTTTTTTGTCCATAAGGATTCAACAACAAGTTTGTATCATTTTAGATTTGCTAAACAACGAAGCCACCGTTGCATTCAGGTAATCCGGTTTTTAAGCAGGACACTGTGAGACCTATGCAAAATACCGACTGTGGCCCTGTGGCGGGAATTACCCGATCGCGATATTTTTTTTAGATGGCTAAATTAACACACAATTTTTCAAGTAGAAATCAAAACCCCATTATGAATACTCATTTTTTCAAAAGGTTAAACATATTTTGCTAACCCATTTAAAATTAGGTGTCAAGACTAAGTTGGCGGGTATCTTCGCTTTAATTTAAAGGAAAACTTGGTTCCCCGATCTACTTTACTCTCAACATCAAGCCATGTATCGTAAGATTCGAGTATGCTGTGAACGATGGAAAGTCCGAGACCTGTCCCACTGGATTTTGTTGTGAAAAAGGGATCAAAAATTGATTGCATATGCCCGTCTGCAATGCCGCAGCCATTGTCGCTGATTTCGATACCTGCATAATTGTTCTTTAGAGGATATGTTTTAATCCCGACAAGTCCTTCACCCTCGATAGCCTCAGCAGCATTTAAAAGTAAATTCCAGATCACCTGGCGCAAATGCACCGGATCCATTTCAATCCAGATATTTGAGGAAAACTCGCTTGTAATCGAAACTTTGCCGGTAGCGCCTTTGTCCTTTTCAAATAGTTTGACGGTCTCTGTCAGGGCGTTTTCGAGTTCTATTTTTTTAATTTTACCTGCCGGCGGCTTTGCAAACAAAAGAAAATTGTTCACCAGGGCGCTCAACCTGTCTGTCTCACGCAAAACGATCTGCATCAGCTTGTCATGTTCAGGGTCATACGGAACTTCTTTTCTTAAAATTTGTATGGAGCCTGACAGAGAAGCCAGAGGATTTTTAATTTCATGAGTTATGCCGGCCGCCATCTCACCCATATAAGCCATCTTTTCCACGCGTTTCATTCGATCCTCAAGAGCCGAAAGCTCGTTTCTTGCTCTTCTCAACTGTTCCGACAGAAAACCGCTCAGAAAAGCAACGGCAAAACAGGCCGCCATGGTAATCACTACCTTGAAAAGGACTTGGCTCCAGGCATAATCCACGATGATATTACCCCCATCCACGCCAAAGGGGTTAATAATACCGTAGTATTCAAGGTCAATCAGAGTGCCGTACTGGATACTGCAAAGCACGGCCATGACCATGCTTCCTCTCCTGAAAAGGAGCATACTCGAATAGATAATAACTACCAGATAAAGAAATGAAAAAATGCTTGCAAAACTGCCGGTAACAAAAATTATTATTGTTACCGTAAAGGTGTCGATCCCGATCTGTATATAAGCAAAGACAAGTTTTCGCTTTATGTGTTTAAAAATTAAAGCGTAGCAAAAAGAAAGCAGGAAAATTGTAATGATAAGCCCGTAAAAAATTATGAAGGGTCCCGTTAGCGGGAAAGGTTTTTCACTAAATTGCAGAATAGTCGTCGACCCCAGCAACAGTGAAGTAAAAATGACCCGTAAAAACATAACCCATTCGAGCTTATGATACAAATCATCTTCGGGCTTGTTTGAGGAACCGGGCATAATATAAGTCTCGGAAATTCTATCCCCCTATGAGCGGGATAAATAAAGCAACTATTCAAACATTCCAATTAGGGCCAAGCCCATAATTTCATGGTTAACCAAGGGCAGCCGCCATCTTGAATATGGGCAGATACATGGATACAACCAGACCGCCGATAACACCACCCAGAAATACCAGCATAATCGGCTCTATCAACGAAGTTATGTTTTCCACCGCCTGGTCGACCTCTTCGTCATAAAAATCAGCGATCTTAGATAACATGGTATCCAGTGCGCCGGTGGATTCACCGACAGCAATCATCTGGCATACCATGGACGGAAAAACGCCGCTTTCAGCAAGAGGATCGGACATGGTACGGCCTTCAGCAATGGCGGATCGGGTTTCGTATATAGCCTTTTCAATTGTTTTGTTACCTGCTGTTTTGGCAACAATTTCAAGTGCATCTAAAATCGCAACACCGCTGGCAAGCATTGTTCCCATGGTGCGTGTAAACTTGCTCACCGAGGCTTTGCGAACTAAAAGCCCTAATACCGGTAGTTTGAGAAAAAGGTCATCCATTAAGGCTCGTCCTTTTTCGGTTTTATAAAATCTTTTGAATATAAATATTGCCAAAACTATGGCGACAATGATATAAAAAATATTTGATTTGACAATCCGGCTCATGTTTACAACAATTTGTGTGGGAACCGGAAGGGCGCCGCCCATCCCCTCAAACATCTCCTCAAACACAGGAATAACAAAAACCATGATGATTCCAACAACAATTATAGCGATCACCATAGTTACAGCCGGGTAAGTCATAGCCCCTTTTATCTGGGCTTTGAGCTTTGCAGCCTTTTCCAAATAAGCAGAAAGACGTCTTAAGATCGTATCAAGGATACCGCCAGCTTCACCGGCCGAAATCATGTTTACAAAAAGATCGTCAAACTGTTTTGGGTGTTTTTTCAATGCTTCCGCAAAGGTTTGTCCGCTCTCTACATTCTGCTTAATCTCCTTCAACATATTTTTAAATGTTTTGTTTTCATGCTGAGCATATAGAATATCGAGGCACTGGATTATTGGGAGCCCCGCATCGATCATGGTAGAAAATTGTCGACAAAAAATTATTATATCTTTCTGTTTTACCTTGGGCTGCATGAAAGAAACATTTTCAAAAATATCCTTGGGTTTCTTCTTAATCTTGGAAGGAGTTATCTTGCGCCTGATCAGTTCGGAGCGCACAGCTTCTTCGGTGGGGGCTTCCATCTCACCTTTCTGTTTCTTATTCTGTCTGTTCTTTCCACTCCATATGTAGACTGTCATGATTATTCCTCCCTTTTAATGGAGACAATACCCGAATAAACCGGAATACTATTTCTCATTTAGCCCGTACATTCTCGTGACAGGCAATATCACAAAGTACACCAAACAACAACATCTTCGCTAAATTTATATAAAATCGTTATGATACAGCTTGATAAACTTGCCTATATATGTAACTCTTTATTTTAACACTCAACCCTGATAAAGCGGAAAATTGAAACGGGATAGATCTGACATAGCCTTTTAGGAAAAAACGTCGTTTCCCGTTGCCGGACTCATTGCTGAGGGCGGTTTAAGGTTTTTTTGGTCAGACAGGCCTTGGCGGACAAGTCACTTTATACCTTTTCAGGGTATGAAATTTTTCGCCTAAAAAAGCAATATTTTTACAACCCATTCGCTTGGATTCTCGCGCTATATAGCGGGGGCATGTTCGAATAGTTGCTTTATATATAGCACGTTGCGGATTTTTCAAGACGCCTTTATATAGGATTATGACAAAAAAATCCAGACATAATAAAAAAGATCTCACTGTCATTACTACTCACATCAATGCCGACTTTGACGCTTTGGCATCCATGCTTGCGGCCCAGAAGCTCTATCCCGATGCACTCGTGGTTTTCCCCGGTTCCCAGGAAAAAAATTTACGAAACTTCTTTATAAAGTCTATGGTCTATCTTTTTAACATGGTCAACATTAAAGATGTGGACCTGTCAAATCTCAAAAGACTGGTTCTGGTGGATACCAAACAGCCAAGCCGTATCGGAAAATTTGCAGCCATAGTCAACCGGCCGGACATCGATATACATATTTACGATCATCACCCTCCCATGAGTAACGATATCAAAGGTAACTACGAGGTTCATTGCTTAACCGGCGCCACTGTCAGCATCCTTACGGAAATCATAAAGGACAAAGGTATCGACATTTCTCCGGATGAAGCCACCATTATGTGTCTCGGAATATATGAAGATACCGGTTCCTTTACTTTTCCGTCCACCACCGAAAAAGATTTTACAGCCGCCGCCTTTCTCCTTTCAAAAGGAGCAAATTTAAATATGGTCTCAAATCTGATCTCAAGAGAGATAAGTCCCGAACAGGTAGGGCTTTTAAACGACATGATCCAGGCGGCAACCCGCTACAATATCAACGGCGTCGAAATTGTAATTACAACCGTATCCACCGACAATTATGTATCGGATTTCGCTTTCCTGGTCCAAAAAATAGTGAAGATGGAAAACCTCGATGCCATTTTTGCCATTGCGCGAATGGGAGACAAAATGTACATTGTGGCCCGAAGCAAAATACCCGAGGTCGATGTGGGGGCGATTGTCACTCCCTTTGGCGGAGGAGGGCATACCTTTGCGGCCTCCGCAAGCATCAAGGGTAAGACACTTGCCCAGATTGAGCAAAAGCTCACGGAAATCCTTTACAGCAAAATCAGGTCCAGGAACCGGGCAAAAGACCTAATGTCATCTCCGGTCATTAGGATAGGCGACGATGTCTCCTGCAAAGAAGCCGGCAATCTTCTCACACGGTACAACATCAACGCCCTCCTGGTTACCCAAAAGCACAACGGCGCAGAAAACCTGCTCGGGTTTATAACCCGCCAAATTATTGAAAAGGCCCTACATCATGGGCTGGATCACATCAGAGTCAAAGAGTATATGACAACCGAACTTGTTTCGGTGGCGCCCGATGCCGAGCTTTTGGAAATTCAGGAAAAAATCATCGAGAACAAGCAGCGGATCCTACCTGTCATCGACAATGGTGCCATCACCGGTGTTATTACGCGCACCGATTTGCTTAATATTCTGGTGGGGCAATCCAAACTGACTTCCTCAAGTTTGCCGGATCTGCTCAAGGAACCCGTCCACGTCAGAACCAGGAACGTCCTTAAGTTCATGAAAGAGCGCCTTTCACCTCGTATTTTCGATATGCTTCAAGTGATCGGCGAAAAAGCTTACGAATTAGGTTGCAATGCTTACGTTGTGGGCGGATTTGTGCGGGATCTGTTTCTGTACCGAACCAACGAAGATTTAGACATTGTCATCGAAGGGGACGGCATCGCATTTGCAAAAAAATATGCAAAATTCGTGAATGCTCGTATTCACTCCTACGAAAAGTTCGGCACCGCGGTAATTATCTTCCCGGACGGTTTTAAAATTGATGTGGCTTCGGCCAGAATGGAATACTACAAATTTCCTGCAGCCCTTCCCACTGTGGAGATGAGCTCCATAAAATTCGACCTCTTTAGACGGGACTTCACTGTAAATACTCTGGCGATCCAGCTCAAACCAAATAAATTCGGTCTATTGATCGATTTTTTTTCAGCCCAGAAGGACATTAAGGAAAAATCTATCAGAGTGTTGCACAATTTGAGTTTTGTTGAGGATCCGACCCGGGTATTCCGCGCGATAAGATTCGAACAGCGTTTCGGTTTTTCCATCGGGAAACTGACTTCAGGGCTTATTGAAAATGCCGTAAAAATGGATTTTTTTAAGCGCCTCAGCGGCCGGAGGGTATTTGCCGAACTGCATCAGATTCTCGAAGAAAAAAAACCCCTGGCCGCCATCAAAAGGCTGAATGAATATGATCTCCTGAGTGTTGTCCACCCTTCCATAGAATTAAACAACCAGATGATTTCATTGTTTAATTCAGTTAAAAAGGTGCTATCCTGGCATGATTTGCTTTTTCTGGAAGAACCGTATATGAGATGGGCCGTTTATTTTCTGGCGCTTACAAGGCACTGCGATAAAGAAACAGCCGATGAAATCTGCATGCGAATTGAACTTGCGCCGCGATACAAAACAATTTTCTGCAAGGAACGTTTCGAGGCTGACAGGTCTATGTTATGGATGGAACGAAATCTACCGACAAAAAACAGCACCATCTATAAACAACTTGCCGTTTTCAGGATTGAACTGATCCTGTATATGATGGCAGCCACCAAACACGAAACGGTAAAGAGATCCATCTCCAATTACGTTACCCGACTGAGACATATTGATACATCGGTAAAAGGCAAGGATCTAAAAAAAATGGGGCTTGAACCCGGTCCGATTTACCGGGAAATCCTACAGGCCGTCCTGGATGCCAAATTAAACGGCCAGCTTAAAACACGTAATGATGAACTCGATTTCGTGAAAGCCTATGTTCGCTAATATAGATCTAAATCAAATAGTTGTAATGATCGTTCCGCTCCTTTTCGCCGTAACCATTCATGAGGTGGCACACGGCTATCTAGCGCTCCGTATGGGAGATAATACCGCTCTTTTAGCCGGAAGGCTGACTTTAAACCCAATAAAACATCTGGATTTTGTAGGGTCGTTGCTTCTGCCGCTTATATTGAACTTAACAGGTTCTCCGGTCATTTTTGGTTATGCCAAGCCTGTGCCGGTTAACTTTTCCAATTTTCGTGATTACCGCAAAAGTACGATTTATGTGGCGTCGGCAGGTGTTCTGGCTAATTTCGCTCTGGCCATTGTTTCTGGAGTGGCCTTTCAAGCCATTGCCCATTTTCAATGGTTATGGAATGGGTCCATATTCAAACCCTTTATCATGGATTTATACCATATGCTCTTTTACAGCGTGGTGATTAATCTGGTTCTTGCAATATTCAACCTGATCCCGATCCCGCCTTTGGACGGGAGCAAAATACTCGCTATGGTTCTGCCCGCTGGGTTAAGGCTGCATTATGCCCGTATGGAACGATTCGGCATGATAATAATTATTTTCTTGCTTCTAACAAATCTTGTCGGTAAATTTATGTCATTTTTTTTGACCCCCATGTTAAATATTCTCATAGGAAGGTAGCCGGATATTGGCATTGTATATTGAAAATTGCACAGGAGATTCTATATGCCCGAAAAAAAGAGAATACTCAGCGGAATGCGTCCTACAGGACTCCTTCACCTTGGAAATCTGCATGGCGCCCTTGCAAACTGGGTAAAAATGCAGGAACAGTATGACTGTTTTTTCTTTATCGCCGACTGGCACGCCTTAACCAGCGATTATGAAGATACCGGTTCTATTTCAGGATATATCCGCAATATGTTAATAGATTGGTTGAGCGCAGGGCTTTCGCCTGAGAAAAGCACGCTTTTTATCCAATCACATATCAAAGAACATGCGGAACTCTTTCTTATCCTTTCCATGATAACACCGGTGCCGTGGCTGGAGCGAAACCCCACCTACAAAGATCAGATTGTTCAGCTCAGCAACAAAGACCTTTCCACCTTTGGTTTTCTCGGATATCCGGTGTTACAGGCGGCCGATATTATCATATATAAGGCCCACGGGGTCCCTGTGGGCGTGGATCAGGTTCCCCATGTTGAAATTACGCGGGAAATCGCCAGAAGATTCAACTATTTTTACGGTAACGTATTTCCGGAACCAGAATCGATTTTGACCGAAACACCCAAAATACTCGGCATTGACCGCCGTAAAATGAGCAAAAGTTATAATAACGCCATCTATTTCTCAGACAGCCCTGATGAAATAGCCGCCAGTGTATCCAAAATGCTGACGGATCCCCAGCGTGCCAGGAAAAGCGATCCCGGCGATCCTGATGTATGCAATGTCTACGAATTTCACAAGTTTTACAGCAATAGAAAAACCGTGGACAGAATAAACGAAGAATGCCGCACCGCCAAAATCGGATGTGTTGAATGCAAGAAAATAATGGCTCAAAATCTCATAAAAGCTTTAGAGCCCATGCGTGAAAAAAGACAATATTACGAAGCCCGGCCGCAATTTGTCGACGACATCATTAGGGACGGATGCGATAAAGCACGGCGTGTTGCGCGCCGGACCATGGCAGAGGTTAGGGCGGCGGTAAACCTATAGTGCATTGACTATTGATTATTGACTATCACTGATGGCTGCAATCATAATTTCCGTTATCCATTATGACACCTGATGAATGTTATCAAGTACAGCTCAACAATATCTTTGAAGGTCCCATGGACCTTTTGGTTCACCTTATTAAAAAACATGAGGTTGACATCTATGATATTCCCATTGCTTTGATAACGGAACAGTATCTGAAATATTTAGAGTGGATGAAAGCCATGAACATAGATGTTGCCGGGGAATTTCTAGTGTTAGCATCCACCCTGACTCAGATAAAGTCAAAAATGCTCCTTCCGGCCCATGAAGACGAGGATGAAGACGAAGACCCCCGCCTTGAAATTATCAGGCCCCTTGAGGAATACCTCCGGATAAAGTCAGCAGCAGAAAATCTGGCTCAAAGGGACCTTCTGGGGGAAGATACCTTTATAAGAAATCCGGGCCAGGAAGATTATTTGCTTAACCGGGAGGAAGCGGTCATAGATGTCGGGCTATTTGAGCTAATCGATGCGTTCCAAAAAATACTAGAAAACATAAGCCCCATTGGCCGGATGGAGATTAATGCCGACACCATTACTGTCAGAGACAGAATCGTTCAGATAGTGGACATTTTTGAAATCAGGGGATCGGTAACCTTTGATGAGCTGTTTTCCAAAAATGCTGATAAAAGCGAGGTGATTGTGACATTTCTTGCAATTCTTGAAATGGTCAGGCTTTCACTGATCCGGGTTGCCCAGCATACCCGAACCGGCATTATCAGACTCTTTTATTTATAATGGAAGAAATAAAAAACATCATCGAAAGTCTTTTGTTTGTGGCCGGGGAACCACTTTCGATTGACCACATTAATAATATACTTATCCAGGCCGGGAAAAAAGAGATCCGAAACGCACTTTCCGAGCTTTCAAAAGAATATGAAGCCCGCAAAGGGGGGTTCTATTTACGGGAAGTCGCCGGCGGCTACCAGATCCGCACCCGACCCGAATACAGGGAATGGATCAAACGCTTAATTCAGCCCAAAGCGCTACGTCTCTCCAAGGCCGCTTTGGAGACTCTGGCAATCATTGCATACAAACAGCCGATCATTCGCAGCGATATAGAACATGTCCGAGGGGTTAACTGCGGCGGAATCCTTCGCATGCTGCTCGAGCGGAGGCTGATTCGGGTTCTGGGGAAAAAGGAAATTCCCGGCCGGCCCCTTATTTATGCGACAACAAAGCAATTTCTTGAAGTATTCGATCTCAAGGATCTGAAAGACCTCCCCACACCCGAGGAAATTAAAAGTCTCGGAGAAGCGCCCCCGGAGCATATGGGATAACCAACTGTTTTGAAAATATAAAAAAGTGCTTGACTTGGAAGTAATTAACACTTTATATAAATAATAAATATGCTTCATTAGGTAAAATGTATTTCATTATAACACATTTTTGCTTTTCATTAAAAACAAGAGACCTTCGAAAAATGTTTCCCGCCTTTGCCGGGATTTAAGGCCAAGAAAAGCGAAAATTTGAGATCTTTGAATTATTCACTTTATTCAAATTAACATTCAGTAAAAACAACCGGTTGTAAACTTCAAAGTTCTCAAGGAGATTATATGAACAGATCAGACTTGGTTAATAAACTAAAAGATAAAGCAGCTCTTAGCAAAAAAGATGCCGCAGAAGTGGTTGATACTTTTTTTGATGAAATAACGGAAACCCTTGTAAAAGGTGAACGGGTTGAAATCAGGGGGTTTGGCAGTTTTACGGTTAAAAATTATAAGCCGTACGTCGGCCGAAATCCTAAAACCGGCGAACAAATTAACGTATCTTACAAAAAATTACCTTTCTTCAAAGTCGGCAAAGAATTAAAGGAGAAAGTTGATAACCAATAATTATGGGCGGTTAACTCAGCGGGAGAGTGCTACCTTCACACGGTAGAAGTCACTGGTTCAAATCCAGTACCGCCTACCATGATTATTAAGGGTTTACAGCTATTAAGGGTTGTAAGCCCTTTTTTAATGGTATTTTGTGGACACCATTCTTTATAAAGCCTTTTATAATAAGCTTTTTTGGAGTGATTAACATTCAGTATATTAGAAATTGTGACCATTTTGTGACCGGTTGCCTAAAAAACGGCATTTTCAAGCCTGATTGCAGCCTCTTGATTCGTCGGTTTCATCAGATGAGTATATACGTTTAAAGTTACCGTAGGGCTTGAATGTCCAAGCTGACTTTGAATGTATTTGATTGTTTCGCCATGTTGTCGATTTCCAGATAATATTAACCTAAAATTTTTAATTATTTTAAAGCGGCAGACAATTTTTCGGACTATTTTATTATAGATGGACCAACCGGAAAGATCGGTCCGGGTTTTTTTCTAGAATTTCAATTCGTCATCTTGATTTAGCCCCATTCGATCCATAAGGAACTTCTGATCATCGTTAATTTTTTTGATACTCATCAGCATTATATTTACCAAAAGTTCTCTGAGCCGATCGATTATTTCATCTATATTTCTCTCATACACCCATTTTTCGTGGTTCGTCATCATAACATTCTCCTTAACGTATAATTATTAAAAGATTTCCGTAGCCGCCAATCTGACATGTTCGGCATTGACCAATGTTGACTGTTGATCAGCAGCGGCGATAAGAGCACCGCGTGCCAGGTGGTTTGCTTTTCTAAAAAGCCCACCGGAGCCTTGATGGATGGCAGTAACAGCTGTTGGGTCAAAGAGCATTTGATCAACACCGGCAATAGTAAGATGATGCTTAAGGTAATTTTCCATTCCGTTAAGATCAACACCTTCAAGATGGCTTTTTGCCACGACTCTGGAAGCCAATGGTTGAGAAGATCGATACATCAGTTTGTCGATGAGATTATTTTGTCCTGCCAGGATAATCGGCAGCCAGGGTTTGGAGTCTTTTTCGAACTGGCATATGGTATGCAGTTCCGCAAAGACTTCGAGACGCATAACTGATGCTTCATCTACTATCAGGACGATTTTCATTTTTTTATCACAGATCAGATCGGTTATTTCTTTTTTAATCATCCTGACCATAATCACTTTGGAGTTGCTTGACAGATGAATATCCAGTGCATAAACAAATTGTCTGTAAAATTCCATAATAGAGCCTGAAGATGCGGTTATATAGAGGGTCCGGTATTCTGATGGATGTAGTTTTTCCAGGGCATATCTTAAGGCAGTGGACTTGCCGCTGCCCACCTCTCCGGTAACAATCCCAATGGCACCCAGGCGTGTGACATAATCAAAGCGATTTTTGATATCAATAAGTTCCGGTGTTTTTAAAATTTCAGTTACCCTGATATCTGTGCCGAACGGCTCTTTATTGAGTGCAAAGAAGGTACGGTAATTATCGTTCATTTTGATTCCTCCGTTTAGAAGACCAGAGTTTTCCGCCCCGGTAGCTGGGTGTGTGGTTGTCAACGTGGATTTGCGGGTTATTGTTTTTATCTCTTTTAACCCTGTAGTTGATAGTAAGGTTCACCGGTCGGATCATACCAAAGCTCTGGTTCTGATATTTAACCTCAACGTTTTCAGGTTCCGACTCATGGTATAACAACTCTACTCGTTTGCCGATCAGAGGTATTGGCCCTTCGAATAATCGGCCGTTCAAAGTAATGGTACGATCTTTATTGACTTTTCTTCTGGCCACGTTACGAAAATAGTCTTTCAGATTGGCCGGTGAAGTTCGTAGACAATGCATTTGTGATGTGAACCGCGCCAGAGGTGTCTGCCCGGTAGCACCGTGTTTTCTTTGGTGGTAAGTATGGTTGAGCCACACATTAAAGGCATCATTGAGTTCATCGAGAGTTTGTCCTTTAAAGTCGTCAAGAAACTGACCGCGCACGGTCAGAAAGAATCGTTCGATTTTACCACGTCCCTGGGGTTTATAGGGTTTAGAATGGATCAGGGTAATACCTAATGATGCGGTAATGTACTCAAGATGTTTGCTGCGAAAAGCAGCGCCGTTATCCACATAGAGTTTACGAGGCAAACCGCGTTTGGCCAGAGCGTTTTCAAAGGCATCCAGATAATAGACCAATGCTTCTGACAGGTAAAAGCGCGCATAGGTTATCAACCGGCTGTGGTCATCGATAATGGCGATCAGATAGGTTTTTCTCATCTTTCCGTCAACATCGACTTTAGGCCCATGCAGCACATCACTTTGCCATAGATCGTTGGGCAGTTCGGCTTCAAACTTGCGACGGTCAACCGGTTTATGCTTAGTTAAATTCATCAGGTTCTGCTGATGCAAAAAGCGGTAGACCGTGGATAAATTCAGTTCAAAGCCCGCAGTAACCAAGCGCCGTGTGTTCATCGTAGCAATCAAGTTGATAACGGTTGCATCCGGCATTTCTCGGCGCAAGCGGATCAGTGCACAACAGGTCTCCTCATCCATGACCCGGCATTTGCCCTGGTCGGATCGATCTTTCGGAAACAGTGACTTCAAATCACTATTGCTGTCGCGGTAGAGGCGAATCCATCGTCGGATAGTGCCCCTGGTAATCCTGGTCTTTCCCGAAAAAGGAATTGGCCATCTGCGGGCGCACTTCTCCCCCATCAGCCGCCTTCGTTCGGTACGGCTCATCCGGATCCCATTGACAAAGTCGCTGATGACTGAAAAACGAAACACCGCAACCTGCATTTTTTCATCTTCGGTCATAAAAATCCTCCTTTCTGTAGTTTTTCACTCCTGTACAACAGAAAGGAGGCCTAAAAAATGACACTCTTCGGTGGGGTGGGTAACCGATAAAAATGATTGCAGATTAAATGAAGCGCGTCACCGGCACATGACCCTGTGCCATAAAATGATCAAATGCTTTCAATAAGCCCTGAGTCCATGTGTCGCCAAGGTATGCTTTAACTCTTCGTCGTAAGGCTCTGAACCAGTGACGCTGTCGGGTACGAGAAATGCCCGAAAGCCATTTGTTGTGTTCTTCTTTATGGGATATGCTGGAACGGATCGACTTAACTTCAGCCTGAAAACGCTTAAAATATCCGGCAGGTCGAAGCCTGACAACGCAGCCACAAACAGGACAACGATAAAGCTTAAGCAATAACGGTTCGTTATAACCATCAAAAATCGCTTGAGCATAACCATGCCCCCATACTTTATAATCGTTACAACGTGGACAGCTTTCGGGCCTCGTCCATGGATAATCTCGCTCTTTCTTAAAAAGTTCCTTGAGTTTAACGCTAACAAAGATTACCATAACACTACCTTTGTGAGGATCATTTGCTGATCCTCGGTTTGGTAAGGGCGGCAGGTCTCTGAAAAAAAAACTCGCCGCCCTTTTTTCAAAATAAAAAACCCCTGTAAAGAGGCTCATTTATTTCGACAATCTTAAGCTATTTGTCAACGCATTCTAAAAAATCATTGCCGTAACCCTTTCTTCATTCTAACAATCTACAATTGCAAGGGCCTCAGAGCAAAAGGAGAAGTAATTATCATGACGTCTGAACGCCTGAGGAAAAGAAAAAAAGCTATTCTGCCAGTGTGGCCTTTAAGGAAACTTTTTATTCCCTGAAGTCCGATCGCAGAGGTGCCCAGACAAGTTCGAATTATGTTGCAAGTTGATTTTGAATTATGTTGTGAGTCTTTGTAACCTGTTGTTATTAAATAAAATATCGACTTCCAGGGCCTTGGTAAATATCTCCATATATTTCAATTGGATCGGCAGACACGCAACATAAGGCAAGTTATTTGTACTCTTTGCAAACCTTGTCTGATTCAAGATATTATATCTTCGCAAATGTTCCAATAACATTCAAATCTGACCTTTCAATTCTATAACCCTATAAGCCACCCTAAAAAGTACGTAAAAATGTAACAGATTTTATGTAATCTACTTCACAATTACGCATATTTTTATGAGTCAGCAGGTCTATCTCTCCTTTGTTATTGATGTAACTGTTTAATAT
>JBARSG010000611.1:0-2932 GCA_049644625.1 Desulfobacterales bacterium
AAACAATTCGCGGGCTTTCACATGGCACGGCACAAAAAAGTGATAGGAAAGCTTTCCGTTTTTTAACACTGCGTTAAAATTCGAGACCCACTTGACCTTGAAGGACTGACCATCGATTTTCACGAAAATAAAATAATCGTATTCAGCGATATATGAGAACGCTTTTTCTTTCACCGCTACAACTTCGGCTGGTTCCAGTATGCCGTTTTGGTTTTGATCGTAATCCATAGCGATCATGCTGCCGAACATCTCATCAAACTGCCACTTCACCCCAAATCCTGCCAAGCCGTGATTGTCAAACACGATTTCCAATCGCTGGACAATAAATACATGTGGATGGGCGATCACGTCGGAGCCCATGCACAAGGCATTCAAAAAAAGAATCAGACATAACACCTGCTTTCCCACATGAATCATGTGCATTTGACCATCGGCAATTCCATTTTGGGGAAAATTTTTTGAATAAAGTTTTTCACGTTACTGCTCATAAGACATCCTCAATTGACACATGGCAGATGCCGCTGCGCTTATCCTCAGTCATGGGGACAGGCATCAAGCCAGCCGCTTATTTTTTTGACCGCATCGCTTATTCCCATAAAAGGGCTTGCTTTCATGGGATATCAAATTGAGTGTTTTTGTCTCTGAAAATCAGGACCGGACAGTTGGCTTTGCGAACTACTTTTTCGGCAACGCTGCCCATGAGCATGTGCGAAATGCCTGTTCTGCCGTGGCTGCCCATCACAATCAAGTCCATATCTTTTTCCTTCGCCTCTTTGATGATTTCCACAAAGGCCTTGCCCTGCCGTACGACGGTTTCCACTTTAATGGTCTTTTTGATTTGTTCGGTTAACTTGTTTAGCTCTTCATATGCATGCTTCTCCATTTTTTCCGAAAGTTCCTGCGGCGTGAAAACAAGGATCTGGTAATTCTCAAATTCATGAAGATGCTCCACTACGTGCAGCAGCAGAAGCTCAGCATGATGATGAGATGCTAAAAAGACCGCGTATTCCAAAACGTTAGCGGAGATTTCCGAGAAATCTATCGGGCATAATATTGTTTTGATTTCCATTTTAAACGCTCCTCTTGATAAGCTGTGAATAAAATTTGAGTGTGTTTAATAAGTTGTTACATGAACAACAAGGTACCATAGCCTCGGCTTTTTTGCTTCAAATGGGTGGAATGTCTCAAAACGAAAATCCGATATTTGGAAGATAGAACTAAGTTGAGCGGTTCCCCGAAAGGCTAATTTTGTCCGCTGCTCAAGCTGAAAAAGGCAATGTAAACATGAGTCTTATTAACACAGAATTATCACAGGTTAAAGACCTTTTCGACAACCTCAATTTAGATTATATAAACTATTTTCCAGAAAATAAAACGGAAAAAGAGATACTTTTTTGCAAAATATCCGGATGGAAACTATTACAGGACATGACCCTTTTCAAGATGAAAAGACCATTGCACGGCGGAGCCGGAATCAAAAAAGCAATAAGTTTTTAAAATCTATTGTTGGAACGCCGCCGGTCACCAGTGCAAAAGGCTGCCACAAAACTTGGAAAAGGCGAGAAAGGCGGTGAACCCACAGCTATTTCTAAAGGCCCTGGCCTTTTGCATCTGGTGCACTGGCTTGTTGGGGCTCCAAATGTGCGCTTGACAACAGCATTTTTATATGTACAATAATCTGTACAGGAGGTGCTTTATGGAAGCTATAACCTATACAGCCGCCAGGCAAAACCTTGCAAAAACAATGGAAAAAGTATGTAAAGACCGCGCGCCGGTAATCATAACACGTAAAACTTCTAACTCTGTGGTCATTATGTCACTTGAGGACTATGAAGCCCTTGAAGAAACGGCTTATCTCTTACGATCACCAAAGAACATCAGGCGTTTGATTGAATCTATCGCCCAACTTGAAAACGACAAGGGGACCGAAAAGGAACTCTCAGAGTGAAGCTCATCTTTTCTGACCACGCCTGGGATGATTATCTCTTTTGGCAGAAAACCGATAAAAAAGTTCTTCGTCGTATCAATACCCTCATCAAAGAAGCGAAACGAACTCCATTTGAGGGTATTGGAAAACCTGAACAACTTAAACATGCTCTTTCCGGCTACTGGTCCCGACGAATCACTGATGAACACAGGTTCGTTTATAAAGTATCTGAAAATGCAATTCATATCGCCCAGTTGCGCTACCACTACTGATCATTTCCTTTAGCCCCAACATCCGCAAATAAGCTGCGTGCCTAAAGCATTTCGAACCTGCACGGCTTTTACGGTAAACCGGTCCGTTTCTTCACGCCAGCTTCATTTGCATTGTTAGAAGTTTTTCTCTTTATTTTTTTCTTTTGTCTTTTAAATAAATTGCCTTTGAGGGTCCATCGCCAACAGCTCTTTCTTCGATTTGGAATAGCTTTGTTGCTGATGCAAGTTCCCCCAACTTTTTGTAACCATAGTTTCGCGGATCAAACTCTGGTGCCTGCTTGGCAATGTTACTACCCACGGATGCAAGATGAGCCCAACCAGAATCGTCCGAAGATGCCTCAACAGCCTTTCTTAATAAATTAACGAGTTTCGTGTCTTTCTTAAGTTCGCTGGTTGTCTTGCGTCTTATTTTCTCACTATAATCATCTTTGGAGCGCAGCACTTCAGTGAAAACAAACTTATCACACGCAGAAACGAATGCTTTAGGGGTTTTTTTCTCCCCGAAGCCATATACAAATAGACCGGCTTCCCTTATCCTTGACGCTAACTTAGTGAAATCACTATCGCTGGATACGATGCAAAAACCGTCAAATTTGCCCGTGTAAAGTAAATCCATTGCGTCAATTATCAATGCACTGTCGGTTGCATTTTTCCCCGAAGTATACCCAAATTGCTGTATGGGCTGTATTGAATACTGTAAAAGAACTTCCTTCCACCCTTTAAGGCCTGACAG
>JBARSG010000612.1:0-5192 GCA_049644625.1 Desulfobacterales bacterium
ACCTACCGGGTGCGGCAAGACCAGATTTGTGGAATATATGTCGTATCATTTAAAGCGCCCCCTGATTACCGTTGCCTGCCATGAAGACCTGTTTGCGTCAGACCTTTTAGGACGCTATCTTTTAAAAAAGGATGAAACCGTATGGGTTGACGGTCCATTAACACGGGCCGTGCGCATGGGCGCCATCTGCTATCTGGATGAGATTGTTGAAGCTCGCAAGGATACAACGGTTGTCATACATCCATTAACAGACATGCGGCGAACCCTTTCCATTGATAAAAAAGGAGAGATGATCCACGCTCATCCGGACTTTATGATGGTGATATCGTATAATCCGGGATATCAATCGGTATTAAAAGATATCAAACAGAGCACGCGCCAGCGGTTTATATCATTAGAGTTCGACTATCCAGAAGCCGAAAAGGAAGCCGAAATTGTCTCCCATGAAGGAAATATCGATATGAAATCCGCCTTAAAATTGGTATCTCTGGCGGGAAAAATAAGAAACATCAGAGAGCATGGTCTTACCGAAGGGGCCAGTACCCGGCTTTTAATTTATGCCGCTCAGATGATCGGACGGAACATCCCGGTTTACGATGCGTGCCGGTCCGCCATATGTCTTCCCTTAACCGATGATGCCAGGCTTCAGGAAACCTTGAACGATCTCATCGAAGATATCTTTTAGTTTTAAATCAGGATGTAATAATCCCCGCTTATGGTTTTTGGGAGGCGTTTTTCACTGATTTTCCCCTTGCTTTTTATCTGTCATTCGCTTAAACATCCTGCGGTTTAACTCAAAAAAGGGGGGACAAACATTTTTGGTAAGCGTTCACGGTTCAGAGGTTCAGGGTTTAGGGTTTTTGAATCCTGATTCCGTGAACGGATACAAAAAAAGAAATGGAAAAATAATGAAACTACATCATATAGCTATGGTCTGCAGTTCCATTGAAAGGGCCGACAGATTTTATGAGGGGATCCTTGGGCTGAAAAAGATAAAATCCGGAACACTTAACAGGACGTTTGGGGAACAACTTTTTGATATATCTCAAGAATGTGAAATGATCCTTTATGGAAACAAGGACTTTAGGGTTGAGGTTTTTGTTACCGTCTCTGATCCTAAAATGAAGGCCCCTTATGCACACCTCTGCCTGGAAGTAAAAGACAGGAAATCCTTTGAAAAAAAATGTGAGGAAGCGGGTTTAACGGTCAAACGTATTCCCAAGGGAGATTATCTGATTGTTTTCATCGAGGATTATGACGGAAATCTGTTTGAAATAAAGGGATCCATGGCAGAATAACCGGGTGAGAACCTCTTTCCTGGGCCTCCCCCCTGACGTTGCAAACCTACGCCCGTAAAAAAACCATTTCGATGACACCGTAGCACAAATGAGATGTCAGAAAAACCTTGTGGAAGAAACAATGCACAAAGAAGATCCACTCAAACAGCTCGCCATTGCCGATCCGGACTTAGCAAAGACAGTTACAGCCGCCTTGGATCAAAAAGGCTGTCCGGTTTCAGACCAGAACATTGCATTGCTGGTTAAAGAGACGTTGTGGGGGTTAGTCCGTGAGATTTCTTTCGGCCGAACCATAGCAATCGGTTATACGGATCTGATTGGGGAGGTTGATGTTAAAAAAATTTATCGCTACCGGGATCTGGTCCGCAGCTTTGGTCGCAAGGGTCCGACACTGGGGCGGATTATGGCCGAGCATCTTGTGCCGGTAATAAAATACGGGGACAATCTTTTTTTAAAGCGCTTTTTGCAAACCCTTGAAATTATGCTGAACAAGGGAACATATACCCTAAAAGATCCGCTTAAGGTTCTATCGGAATTATTAAACGGGAACCACATTGAAGCCGCATCCGCAACCCTTGACCTTCTTGGCGATACCTTTTCCCAGGATATGTCTTATGTCCAGAGCCAGCATTTTGCTCATATCCTGCCCGGTGCCGTGCTTGCCTTTTCTCCTTCAAGGCGAGCCTGGCAGACAGAACAGCTTGGACGCGTTATAAAGGCTGATTTTCACCTGGCCGATTCCTTTCTGGACGGCCTTGAAAAGGGACTGGATCTGCTTTCCAAAGAGGCTTTAAGCCGTTTTGTTTCAGTGGGGCTCGAAAAATTAAAACGCAACCCAAAACTTACAAAAAAATTTCTTTCACTGGAATCCAAACTCGGGATCGATACATTTACCGATATGCAGGTAACCATTCATATTTCCCGGGTCCGGCAGCAGTTAAACCGTTATATTATCGCCAGAACCGGTCTTGCAATTTCAGTGTGCCCGCTTTCTTCCCTCCCGGATTCATTAATAACGGATCCCAATGAAATTATTTTTGTCTGTTCAGACGGGAAGTTCATATACCTTCCTGATGAAATCAGCGTGTTCCCCCATAAAGCCGAAAACATAAACCTATATAAATGCCTTGCAAGACTTGAAGCAGGACACTATGAGTTTGGCACCTTCGATTTTGATCTTGAAAAAGCCATAGAAAAATGCCGGGACATTGCGGAATTAAAAGATTATGATTTGGAATTCGATTTAATCCAAAATTGGGAAGATCTATCTGATCTGGAACGTTTTTTCTCGTATTTTCCGGTCACGGCGCTGGCAGCGGATCTGTTCACAATCTTCGAACACGGCCGTATCAGATTTATGTTGCACCGTCAGTATCCGGGCCTTATCCGGCAGACCCTTCCCGTGCTTCAACGAGAAGCTGAACGTATGATTAAAAACCATAAGCCGGTTGAAATCGTCTTTCTTTTGTATCTGTGGATTGCCCTCGGTATTTCAGAAAAAGAACATTTTGGTATGGACACTAAAATATATACTCATACCAAGAACTTAAAAAATCTGTTTGAAACAACAATAAATGAAGATTCTACGGTTGAGTCCTGTGCAGAACTTGTTGTCAGAATATATCCGGAAATGGAAAGACTTTTGAACCAGACGTCGTATTATAGAAAAGAGCTTAAAGAATTTTACAAACCCATGCAAACACCCTTTGGCCGCAGATTAAGGCCTGATCTTTTTTTCTGGGCGAATCGGAAATATGAGCGGTTGGCCGGGATCTTAAAGGTGATGCTCGAGGAAAAGGGGTTTAAAATCTATACATCGGATATTAAAAAACGCCTGATGGAAAACAACGGTATGGTTTCCCATCAGGACCTGAAAGAAATTATATTATGTTTTCGGGAAAACCACGTGCCTCATATGTTACCCCAACAAAAATTTTCCATAGACCTGTCCTGGCTGGATCTGTCCAAGCTTCTCGGCACTGAGGACACTACCGTGCTTCAGAAAGAAGATTTTTCCGGCACTGTTACCTGGCACAAAGAATGGGACTGCAACTTGCAGGATTACCTGCATTCTCATGTGAGAGTGCTCGACAAATCTTTAACCGAAAAAGAGAGCGATTTCTATAAGTTAACATTGAAACATCACAGGGGTCTGGTAAAAAGGATACGCTATGCTTTTGAACTGTTGAAGCCCGAGGGTCTTATAAGATTAAGACAATGGATGGAAGGAGATGAGTTCGATTACAGAGCACTGTTAGACTTTGCCATAGATAAAAAGGCGGGAAAAATTCCATCGGACAGGCTGTATATCAAACACATCAAACAGACCAGGGATGTTGCCGTGCTCCTGCTTGTCGATCTATCACGTTCAACAGCAAACGCTGTTTTTGGTTCACATGGGACCGTTCTGGATGTCGAGAAGGAAGCTATCGTACTTTTTTGTGAAGCGCTGGAAGTTGTGGGAGATGCCTTCGCCATTGCAGGTTTTTCCGGAACCGGACGCTTGGGAGTTGATTACTTTCGCATAAAAGATCTTGATGAAAATATGGATGATACGGTCAAGCGGCGTATTAATGCCATAGCGCCCCAACGGAGCACTCGGATGGGGGCCGCCATCCGCCATGCGACCCGTCAATTTAAAAAGATTTCTTCAAAAGTCCGTTTATTGATTATTTTAGGTGATGGGTTCCCCAACGATGTTGATTATAAGCAAAATTATGCAATTGAAGATACACGAAAAGCCATATTCGAGGCGCGTTCGAAAAACATATATGCTCATGCCATAACCGTTAATTTTGCAGGAGATCCCAAGCTGGATGATCTTTACGGAAACGTTCATCACAATGTTATATCTGACGTTCGCGAACTACCCGACAAACTTTTACGGATCTACGGAAGTCTGACCAGACATTAAATAAGATCGAACCTCTAAACCGTGAACGGTTACGATATTTGTTTCATTTCCAGGAAGTTGCTTTATTGACAATGCATTGATCAAGCATTACTGTAATAAATTACGCGTGATTTACTCGTAATAGTCTTTTATTAAGACATTATTTGAGCAAGGAATCCATATGAAACGAGTTCATAAAAGAGAAAAAGAACAGTTCAAAAAGCTTTTTAAACAAGAAAATATTGATCATTTCGAAGATAGATTCAATATTCTGGAAGTTTTTCTTCAGACCGAGCACCACGTTACCGTTGCCGAACTTGTTCAGCTTCTTAATGAAAATGGATATGAATTAACTCCTGATTTTGTCCGGGACACGTTGAAGCTTATGTGCCGTTTTGGTTTTGCCAAAAAAATGAGGTTCAACAATGGACAAGTGCGCTATGAACACAAACATTTAGGTCAACATCATGATCATATGATCTGTACAAAATGCAAAAATATTTTTGAATTTGAAAACGAAGAGCTTGAAAACCTGCAGGTTCAGATTGCTGCGACTTATAATTTCCACATGCTTCGTCACAAAATGGAAATCTACGGCATCTGTTCAAAATGCCTTAAAGATCGCGCTCAACTCTTGCCTCTTGTCAACGCCAAACAGGGGGAACGGTTTGAAATCAAAGATTTTACCGGAGGCGCCACAGCGCGCATGCGCCTATTGTCCATGGGTTTGAGAATCGGTGACAAGATAGACGTTGTTACCAACCTGGACAGAGGGCAATTGGTGGTTGCTGTAGATTACAACCGGTACGCCCTGGGCCGCGGGATGGCAAAGAAGATACTGGTGGAACCTGTTAGAAGGTAACCGGGGAGATTCGTTCATGTTGTTAAGCAATTTAAAAGAAAATCAGACTGCAAGAATCGTTCATATCGGAGGTAACGGGGCTCTGCGTAGAAGAATACTTGAAATGGGGCTCCTTAAAGGTTCCGAGGTCTATGTTGAA
>JBARSG010000613.1:0-2617 GCA_049644625.1 Desulfobacterales bacterium
GCAACCAGGTCTTTCATTAACCCCGCCTTTTCGTTGATAATCGCCATAGGATTATTGATTTCATGGGCAACGCCGGCAGCCAGCCTTCCTATTGATGAAAGCTTATGAGTATGTTGAAATTCACGGTAGGTTAATTCACGTTTTTCATCGGCCTCTTTAACCCGTTTTACAAGAGTGTCCGTAAGCTTGAAAACCACCAGAATTATTACCGCGACACTGGAGATAAAAATAAATAACATCTTACTTCTGAGCGTATGCCATGTGTCCAACACATCAGATTTCGGTTTAACCAGAACCAGAGCATAATCCGAACTTGAAAAGGGCGCAAAGGCTATCAGTATTTCACGGCCCCGGGGATCTCTTGCCTCAGTAACGATTGGCTCATAATTTCCCCGGGGAAATGACAATGGACAATGATCCAGTATTTCCCCGTAAAACCTGGAAGAGGTCTGTATGATTCCCTCACGGTTAATTAAAAAGGCATCGCTTTCGGGATTCAGACCTATGGAGGCGATAATATTGTCAAACTTGCTTGTATCAATGGTAGCACGCAGAATCAAGGAGGAGCCGTCTTCTGTTCGTCGCAGCACGGCAATAGCCACATGGGGAAATTTTCTGTAACCCATGAATACATTGCTGATGTAATTTCCCTTTACCACGACTTCCTGAAACCATTTTTGTTCTGAATAATCTTTCCCCAAAAAGTCATAAGGCCCGGCATAGCTCAACTGAATGCCTTTCTTATTAATTAAGCCCAAATCGACTAAACAACAATATTCACCCATAAATACGTTAAAAATACGATTCATGGTCTTTTGGTCGGAAAGTTCTTCAAAAGAATAGGAAGAGGCGATGAATCTAATTACGGAAAGGCGCTCTTCGAAAAAAAGCTCAAAAGAGTGTTTGGTCTTGTGTGTGAGTGTTTGCAATGGAATGACGATTTCTTTTTCAATACTGGAATGATATTCATGCTGGTAGATAACCGCCATTATGATAAGGGGAATTATGGTTATCAGGATCATCAATATAAAAATATTTCTTCTGAGTATACGATAGCGATTTGTAGCCTCATGATCAGACTCATGTAAGAGACCTTTGGTTAAACCTGTCCATAAGTTTTTGAAGTTCATTATTTTTTTGATCCCTCTTATCGAAAAGTATGTCTCCGGATTTAAGCGTATTCTTATAATGCAGCTTCAGAAACGATTTCACGGGAAATATCACTGAATCCGGAACCTAATGCGGCCGGATCGAATCCGAACGTAACATCATTCCTATACAACGGTATGGGTATTTTTTCCGGCATTATCTACTATATTATTGTTTCGTTTTTGTCCAGATTTTTTAAAGATCCACCCCATATTATCTATTTATCATAGAGAGGAAAACTTGTAAACCCGCATTATAATCCAAAAACCCTCATAAGTCCTCGTTCATGAAGAATAATGCGATGGTTGTCATTAAACGGCGATAAGAGGTAACATCTCAATAAATTATGGATTCGGCTCAATATCACCATTTAATACACCAGAACTTATTGAGAAGTTACGATGAGAGAAGCGAACTAACTTGATTCATACTATATTTTCAATTGACATCGCATGAGAGGTATTATAAAAGAATTTGCTCAATTCTTAGTCAATCTTTGTCAAATTTCCCGGTTTGGCTTAATGTCGGCACATATCTTGTTGAAATGTTGAAGATAATCTTGTTGAAATATTGAAAACAACTGTTTAGGAGGAAGAAATGGGGAAAAATGGTAGATTGTGGGTGATCATTCTGATTTGTTTATTTTCGTTGCCTGTATTGATATCCCCTGCTTTTGCAGATGTATCATCCGAGGCTGCTTCAAATGGCCATGCATGGTGGTTCTGGCCGCTGATCCTTTTTATCGTCACTTTTATTATGGGGATATTTGCAGTACTTGGCGGTGTGGGAGGAGGGGTACTCTATGTGCCGATCATCAGCGGGTTTTTCCCTTTTCATCTGGACTTTGTTCGGGGCACCGGCCTTCTTGTAGCCCTTTCCGGCGCACTAGCAGCCGGTCCCGGACTTTTAAAGATGAACCTTGCAAGCCTGAGACTGGCAATTCCGGTCGCTCTTATCGCCTCCACCTGTGCGATTATTGGCGCCATGATCGGTCTTGCGCTGCCCACCAACATTGTTCAGATTTCCCTTGGAGCCACCATTCTCGGTATTTGTGTTCTTATGCTAACTGCCAAAAAATCCGAAGTTCCTGACGTTCCCAAGGCGGACAGACTCTCTTCGGCTCTCAATATATGCGGGGTTTACCAGGAAGCAAGCACCGGTGAGATTATCGACTGGAAAATACACCGAACACCTCTTGGATTAGCCTTGTTTGTCATCATCGGAATTATGGCCGGTATGTTCGGACTGGGGGCCGGGTGGGCTAATGTTCCGGCTCTCAACCTTCTTATGGGAGCACCGCTGAAAATCAGTGTCGCAACCAGCAAGTTCCTCCTTTCCATCACAGATACTTCTGCGGCATGGATATATATGAACAAAGGCTGTGTGATTCCCATGATGGTAGTGCCGTCTCTTGTGGGAATCATGCTCGGATCTTTTGTGGGCGTTCGTCTTCTGAAAATCGCCAAGC
>JBARSG010000614.1:0-2024 GCA_049644625.1 Desulfobacterales bacterium
GTAGTTCACTTTCGGCAAACTCCCTGACCGACTTTCTCAGAAGCTCTTCTCTTTGGGACAGTAAAAAATCCATACCTCTACCTCCTTTCCATTTAAGACCGACCGTTCTCTTTTTTTAAATTCAAAAATTGATACAAGAGTTTGAAGTGAACTAAAGTTTAAAGTGAGCTAAAGTTAAGGAATTCTGTCAATTTTATAAAATCAGCGGAGCGAAGCGACACCATAACTTTAGGCACTTTAGATCACTTTAGACACTTTTGACTTGTACGGGTTTAACTAAAACAGCCCCTTTTAGGGGCAAACCAAAGCCTGGTCCTCTGGGCCAGGATTTTTATTTTATAATCATGTCCAAATATTCAGTTAGGGCACGGATATTCCGATTCAACGTGGTCCCTGATTTGTCTGAAATATACATGACACTGGTGCCCAGAATGCCCGAGAAAATCATCTCGGCAACCTGCTGTGTGTCAACGCCGTCTTTTAAATTTCCGGCACTATTTTCCTGATCCAGTAGCCGTTTCAACATGCCCTTGAACCTCAAAAACCCCTCGTTCATCTCCCGGGCCAAATGGGGGCGCTGGTCGTTTAATTCCACAGCCAGAGTAACAAAAATACAGCCGCCGGGGAAGTTTTCCGAATCCGCCAGGTAGCGGTCACGGTAATTTTCAAGAAGCTTTTTAATTTTTTCGACGGGCCGTTCCAGTTCCTTTAAGCCGTCAAGGTTTCTTTGCCGCCAAATCTTTCTCGCTTCGCTCAAAGCGGCAAAAAAGAGCGCCTCTTTGTTTTTAAAATGATTGTAAAGACCCCCTTTGGATGTTCCCACGGCTTCCAGAATGTCGGTAATCGACGTACTTAAAAACCCTTTTGTTGAAAACTGGCGAAGGGATTCGTGAACAATTTTCTCTTTCAATGTCATGGTGTTCGTCCCTTATTTTTGAACGGAAAAACAGACAGACCGGTCGGTATGTTTTCTGATTTTTATATAGAATCTGATTTTGGATGTCAACATCATTTAATACACCAGAACTTATTGAGAAATTACAAAATTGTCGGGTTGACAATTCCATGCACAAAATATATCAGTATTACACCCTAAATGAGCGTAAACAAAATGGGAAAAACGCCGTTAAGATGACGTCTAAATTTATCATTTTATTTTATGCGGTTTTTATTTTTTTGGCATATGAAAATCTTGTTTTTGCGAAACGTGTTTTCGTATTGCACCATGAGACCGGCATGGTAACCGAATATAACCCCGTGGACTTACGCCCTGAAAATCAAATAAAAATTTCGGGATATAACGGGTATCAGAGACATGAGGGACCGGCATATCAGTTTAGATCGCCAACCAAAGATCTTCTTGTCAATCAATCAGGGCACATTCTCTATTATGAAGATCGTGTCAAACATCGCCAAGTTGCCAGCCGAAAATTAAATGTCAGGCAGTTATGTTACTGGAACGGGAAAAAATGGCATCATGCTGAAGTATCCTACCCGGAGGGAATTTACCTCATATCCGCTCCGTTTCTGGATGAAAAAGAAGATGTTTTTTACTGGTATGTCAACGCAGGCATAGAAAGTTTAATGACCTCGAATTTTACACATCCGTCTCTGTATATAAACAACGATTTTGAACTGTATCGCTTTTATTTTCGAGACACTCTGGTTCAGGAAAGAATTGTCAAACTTGTTTTTGATGAATGTTTATGCAGCACCGGGGCTTGTGAAGAAACCTGCCCCATTGGACGCATGTCTACTTTCAATAATATTATTCAACAGATCATTTCTGTTGAGCATTTTATATCGGGCCAACTTGGATCTAAAATTATCGGGACCACATATTATGTAAAACAAGGCAATAAATGGATCGAGAAAAGTAACGCTGAAATTCAGAACGAACTGTTTCTTAAGATTATCGAGGACGTGGGCTGTTGCGGATGGGAAAATGAAAGCAGTGATCGATTGCTTGCATACAATGGAAAACAAAAATTCATCCTCTATGATGAATTCAGCCGTTTTAATAA
>JBARSG010000615.1:0-3380 GCA_049644625.1 Desulfobacterales bacterium
AAGATGTAGTATTCCGGTGATATTGGAGGACCGTGGTCTTTGTCAATTACGAATTCTATAACAGGCGCCCAAAGTGGGGGCGGATTAAAAAGACCAACCGTTATCACAAGAATACTCATCAGAGTAATTGCAATTGTTTTTCCCATCGTAGTGCCCTCCTATTAATCGAGTTTATAATGAATCACCTTTTAAGAGAAAACATATAAAAAAGTCGCCTTGAGTGTTACTTATAGACGGACAAAGTTAAATGATGTCTATTGTTGTATCTCCCCAACAGAACATAGAAAGTCCTGTCAGGAGCAAGGTATACAAAACTTGAAGGGTTTCTCCATGTTAAATCTTACTATTCGATGTTAAATATTATAGAAATAGAATAAAGATAGATACCATCAGATAGCGAGAAACGAATCGAGAATGAGGTCAGCAGAGCAAGAGATGTTACACAATGGAAATCAGATCGAGATAGAAGATTAATTCAGAAGGAAGTCAATTTAAACACACTATTTTAAAACTTTGATTGTGTCAACAAAATAATGATTATAGATATTTATATCATATTGTGGTATTGATTGATGGGAGGAATCAATGGAATGAAGTGATGTGGTTGATTACAGATTTCTTACCAATATTTGGGCCATAAGGCTGTTTAGCAGGCATTGTGATATCTTTAAAGATTTTAGGCTAAAAATGTCAGCCACAACAGATGATTAGAAACTTTATATAGGTAGTAGACCGTTTATGTATAGAAGGAAAGATGCATAAAGAAAAAACGCTATAACTGCGCCCCACACGCCTTTTATTTTGAATCCGATAAAAATCACAACTACTAAAAGCAGCAAAACAAGAGCTACTCGTGAGATGAACTCAAAGGAGAAATCAGGGTCTGCGCCCATTCCTAGCATCTTTCCCAATATAGTACCGAATCCCACAGTTTCGACTATTCCAAAGCTTATAATCTTCAGCATTTTTTTACCTTCCTCAAAGAACTTGTACCAATTCTGTGATGAATCAGCAACCTTTAATCCGGTCCGATCTTTAATTGATGCTTTCGCATTCCTTCAATTGCCGAAAATTGAAAATTTATAACCGAAAATCAAATCTGTGATTTCTTGCCAGAACAGCAACCCAAGGTTGATCAACTCCGATTACATATATCGCAAAATCCATAAAAAAGCAAAAAGGACGATTCGACTGAATTGCCCCATGCAAAGGTTGTGAAGATAGGTGAACTATCCTACAAAGCCCTTGGCAATTTATATGACTTCCCTTAATGTCGTTATTAGCTCGATGCGCATCAAAAAAGTTAACGCAAAGTGAAAAAAAAATCATGGGTCATTCGGATCTATCCAAATGGTGAAATGCCTATTGTCATATAATGTTAACAATAGTATCATAGATTAAGCGGTTCGAGGTTCACGGTTCCAGGCTGAGGAAGCCTGTTTTGCAGGAAATTAAAAAGGAATTGCCAATGAGTGAAATGCCAAAGATAAACACGCTTGTTTTGATGATTCTTATCTTGATCTTTTGTGGATGTGCCCGGCAACGGCCGGTCTTGTATCCAAACTCCTATCTCAGCGAGGTTGGGAACGAAAGGGCCCAGGCCGATATTGACGCGTGCATGCGTCTTGCAACTGAATACGGGGCCGAAGAAAACAAGGGAGAAAAAATTGCAAAGGACACCGCAGCCGGCGCTGCCGTGGGAGCGGTAGCCGGTGCTGCCGTAGGGGCGGTTCTCGGAGATAATGTGGGACGCGCGGCAGGTGCCGGTGCAGCCGGGGTGGGTGCGGCTACGTTGACACGGAAAACCATCGACTCAGGAGAGCCTGACCAGGTATTTCGTCGTTTTGTTGAAAAGTGCCTGCAGGATAAGGGATACGAAACCATTGGCTGGCGGTAGAACGAGGAAATCCCGAATAAAAAATCAAGAAGGGCAAACCCTGTCAAACGGATTTGCCCTTATTAAAAAAACGATATCACACGAATTTTATGGACATGATATTTGCATCTTTATAGCAGGTATCAAAAGGTCCGCTTAACACCTCGGATAACCTGGACAATAAGCGTAAGCTTTTGGGGTCAGGGTTGATCCGCATATGTGCTAATCTTTTTTTAAGATGATTCTGTTATAAGATAGTTAATAAAAATACTTATAAGATCTCTACACACATTTGTTGAATTTTCAAAAACCTGTTTTGATTTAGGCTCTGACATTAAATTTTTAACGTCGATTATCGAGATTCCTGTATCTTTTTTAGGCGCATGTCGCCCTATATTCAGTGGATTTCGTTCGTCATTAGCAACCTGTTTAAATTTTTTATACTTCTTCCAATTAAGTCCAAATGGTCCAAGGCACCTTTTAAAATTATTTTCGTTTCCGAAATAGTTTTTTATAACTTCAGCTGATTTATAAAATTCAATTAAAAAGTATTCAATATTCTGGCAACCCAACAAATAATATAAAATAGCCAAATATAATTCCCAGCGGATTACAGACAAAAAATTTTCAACCTTAAATTTGGGTATTTCAAGTTTTGCAGGAATTATTTTAGTTGTAAGCTCTTCATTATTTTCCGATTGAGTAATTTGGCTAATATTTACAATTACCTCATCTACACAAGGCAAATTGCTAATAGAAGCTTTCTCTATCCTGGGGCCAGCGAGCATATTATAATTCAGATAGGTTGCAAATCTGAGATAAGTTAAGAGAGGCTCAACAAAATAATTTCCATATTCCTCAACTTCAGAATCCGGGTCAATGCAAAATGTGACGGCATTATTGTCAAAAATCAGGGATATGCCGTATTTTAATAACGATAAGTTACATTTTTCAATTATATGTATTTTCTCATTTTGAAATTTTCTAAAGATGAAGTCGTTATCATAATAAATTAAGTAATATGGATTTGTTATCGTCGAAGATGCACTGTATGAAAATTTCGGAATGACCACAACCTACTCCTATCAAATCATATTTTCACATAACCAGTGATTATACAGTTCTCTTTATCATGTAATCGGCCAAAGCATTTCTGAATATTCTCTCGGGGCGCTCCTTGAAATCTTTTTCCCTTTGCGCAACCACTCGATCGAAAAGGCTGAAGCTAAGATAATCACCAGATTCAACAATTCCTCCAATTGCATTCCTAGGCAACTCTTTTCCTTTGTTGTGACAGTCCCAAGCCAATTTTTCAGCCTTTTCGTTAATATCAATAAATTGTTCAAACCATGATGGCCGGGGTGAATTTCGTTGAGGAAAATTTGCAATATCACTACCGTAGGATCCCGATTTTTTGAAAATTGCCTTGCCCAGAAGCTCACCTTTGTGCTTAATTTCCACAAATGTTCTGTTTTTAGGAGACCAAGTACCTGTCAGATATCTT
>JBARSG010000616.1:0-2581 GCA_049644625.1 Desulfobacterales bacterium
TGACCCTCAAAATCGCCTTGCCTTTTCGGAGCACAATATCAAACTTTTCGTTCAATTCATCGAGTTGTTTTTGGAGTTCTTCCGAAGACTCGTCCGGCAAATGTATTCCGGCACGCTCGATTTCAAGTTCCTTCAAATCTTCGTTTAATTGTGCTAACTCTTCTTGCTTCTGTTTATACGCTTCAATAAATACCTCAACATCCTCAACCCCATCGGGCAGTGGTGAAAGTGCATCTAACTTTTTGTTTAAATCTTTTTCTTTCTGGATCGCATCTGTCATTTTGATGAGAAGGGTATCCTGATCTTTATATTTGCGTATGTACTCATCCATCACCTCTTGGTAATCGGCTAAGTCGGATTTCATTTTGGTCAACTGATGTTCTGAATTTACCAACTTTTCGACCACTTTAGCCATCGGCTCGACATACGGCAATTCAGCAACAGCCTTGATAGATGACTCAAGTTCTTCAAAAGATGTATCTCCCAGTTCGTCTTTAAGATTATCTTGTGCGGTTTTCACCGCCTGGCGGCATGTTTCATATGCTCGGTTTATCTTTTTAGCTTCTTCTAAAGATGTGGCATCGTGTTTTTTCAAAAGTTTATCAAGAGCTTTGTTTGAGGATTCTATCTTTTGAACGAGATCGGCAAAATCACCCTCACCCGTGGTGACTTCCATGCCCCAGTCCGGGTGGTCTAATCTTAATCTTCCGCCTGCTTCAAACGATTTTGACTCTCCCGGCTTCAAGCTTTCTTTTATTGGCTCTTCCAAATCTTTTGTGACCGATACGGCAAGCGGCTTTTTGGCTTCAAAGTTCACAGAAAGCTTACCGGCTGCCAACTCCGTTTTTAGCAGGTTCAATTGTTTGAAGCCGCCGTCAATTGCGTTTAAATCCTCGTCTGTGAGTACCTGTTCGGATTTCAGGTTATTCTCTGCGTCTTCCACCTGCTTCTTTCTGGCTGAAACGGCTTTATACTTTTCCACGTTTTTACGGTTTTTTTCAGCCTGTTCAGCCTGGATCTTTTTTTGCTTTAGTTCTTGGACTTCCTTTTCAATCTTCGGCAGTTTGCTCTTTAGATCCTGAAGCGTCTTTTCCCGAACCGGCCAGTCCCTGTTTATTTTCTTATATTCTTCAAGATCCTTTCCTACATTTTCTATCTGGGCCAGAAGGACTTTGCGCTCTTGCGCATCATCTGCGGCCTTCTTGTTCGATGCAACATAACGCTCTATTTCATCTCTCTCTTTTTTTGTCTCGGCAATTTTCTGATTTGCTTGGTCAATGGCTTCTTCTATCTGGCAAGCCTTCTCAAAAGCCACTCGAACCGACTCTTTATCATAATAGGCCTGTAAAGTTTGGCCGACCTGTTTTTTCCAGGGCTTTTCAATACCCCTGCCGCCTTCAGGACGATTTTTCTTCGGATCCCAGTGATTGAAGTACTCATTAAACTCCGTTTCGAGTTGATCTCTAAATTTTTCGATCGAAATGCCATCTGTTTCAAGTACAGCGGTCTTTAAAATATCGCCAAGATTTTTTACGGTTTCCGTATGTTCTTTTTTTAGGGTTTCCAAAGTGCCAGTCAGACCGGTTTGTTTGGTCATCAAAACCGACCGATAGGTGCCTTCTGAGGCACTCAGGCATTCATCCAAATATTCAGCGATGGTCGATTCGTCTGAGATAATGTTGCCATTGGGTAATTTTAGCTCTGCTTCAGGCGACGGACCCCATTTTCGTTTAAGATAATGATCCGTGTTTTTGTGCTTAAAATATAACTCCACCGCAATAGTATCGCCGCCCCCTATGGGCAAAAATTTGCCCACAATCTTTTTAAAACGAGCGGGCGTCAGTTTTGCTTCGGTGAAGATAACGTTGTCAAGCGCATGGAATACTGTAGATTTTCCCGCCTCATTGACACCGAATATGACATTTAAACCGTCATTAAAACTTAAATCCAGATGGGGGATTCCGGCAAAAGGAGAAAGAATTATTCGGGATATAATCATTTCCTGACCTCGTTGATCAGATCATAGGCCTCTTGAAGAGCTTCAAAATCTTTTTCGTTTTTTGAAAGCTCCATCAAAAGCCTATGCGGAAAAGAATCCTTGGTAAACATTTTGTTTATTTCCGTAGGTGTTATCTCCTGAGTGATCTGACTGTCATCCCAATTTAAATGAAAAAGTTGTTTCTCTATCAATTCCCTTGCCGGCTCCAGTGAATTGTAGGCATCCTCCGGCAACCGTCCTCTAATTTTCAGCTTCAGCAAAGTTTTCTTGAATTCAGAGCTGCCATAGCGCGTTTTCAGGGCTTCAATGTCATCTATAGTACGAACTTCGATTTCATCCTGGAGAAAGCGAAAGGTCCCCGTAGAAACGGATCTGGCAGTAATCTTCTTTCCTGCATCGATTTCAACGATCCAGGCTTTGCCTTCATGGCCGCAGCCGAACCCATCCGGCTCAGGCGTACCAGCATAAAATATATGATCCATCGATCCAGGAGTGGCTGGATACTGCAGGTGGGTATGGCCCAAGAACCACAAATCCAATCCGCAGGCTACCAGATCATCAACCGTCATAGGATAATATGTT
>JBARSG010000617.1:0-8458 GCA_049644625.1 Desulfobacterales bacterium
GATCATGCCTACTCTTTAATCCTGAAGATCGATACCGATGACACCGCCGAGCTTATACAGCAAAAAGAAGATTTGCGGTATTTGATCTCGAAACGTATTCTTGAAATTTACGCATCCCGCAATATCGTTGTAAACGGTAATCATAACGCCATTCCCATGGTGATGAACAAACATATTCAGAATGAAATTGACCGCTTTACCAAAAAAGGCGAAAAAAGATTTTTCGTTGAAGCATACAAACGTTCCGGAAAATATCGGCCACAAATTGTTTCCTCCCTTAAAAAAGCCGGCCTTCCGGTTGAATTGTCATGGCTCCCGCTTATTGAAAGCGGGTTCAAGGTAAATGCGCTTTCAAAAGCCAGGGCGCTCGGCCTCTGGCAGTTTATCCCCTCAACAGGATACAAATTCGGCCTCAAACGTAACAAATACATCGATGGGCGGCTCGATCCGGTGAAATCTACCAAAGCCGCCATTGAATATCTATCAGAATTGCATCACATTTTCGGCGATTGGACAACCGTTCTGGCCGCATACAATTGCGGAGAGGGACAGGTACTCAGAGTAATAAGGACTCAGAATATAAATTACCTCGACAATTTTTGGGATCTATACGAACGTCTTCCCCTGGAAACCGCAAGATATGTCCCTAGATTTATGGCGACGCTTCATATCGTCAAAAACTTGGAAAGATACGGACTCGATTCCGTGCCTGTGGACAAACCGTTAGAATATGAAATAATAACCGTATCAAAGCAGGTCCATCTTAGAAATGTTGCCAAAACAATCGGAGCAACTGAACAAACACTCATAAAACTTAATCCCGAACTCCGCTACGGGATACTTCCCCAAGATAACTATCCGCTCAGGATCCCACCCGATAAAGGCCAAATTCTTCTGGCAAAGCTGGATGAAATACCGGTTTCACATCCTCCCCAACGCGCTTACGCATATCACCGGATCAGACCCGGTGAAAGCCTTTCTACTATTTCCAAACGATATCGTTGCAGCGTGAGAAGCATTATGCGCGCAAATAATTTGCGCAGATCAAGCTTTATTGTCGCAGGTAAAAAACTCAAAATACCAAGAAAGGGCACAATTGTTTACAGATCCAAAAAATACACCGGAATCGAAGATAGACACGCATCAAGCCGTGTTGTAAAAAGTGGTGATTCACTTTGGATTATTGCCAAACGATACGGTACAACAACCAAAAAGATTCAGGAACTCAACAATCTGTCCACAACAAATCTCCACATCGGGCAGGTTTTAAAAATTCGTGAGCGCAAGGATGATAAACCCGCGGGTGAATATTTAAAAACATATCTGGTTAAACCCGGCGACAGTCCTTTTCAAATCGCTCAGTTACATAAAATGCCCCTTGAACGATTTATGCGAATTAACCGATTAACGCCCAGAAATAAGATTTATCCGGGACAGAAACTGTATGTGGAATAGATGATCCGGCTGTGCCTGTAAAAGCAGTAATCTGATAATGCGTAATATTAACATCCTGCAGGGGCCAACTAAAACCGGTTCCTTTGGACCGGATATTCACCCAAACGATACATTCCATTATATCCTGAACACCCATGGCCATTCCGATCATGTTTTGGGAAACCCGAAACTCAAAGAGGTTCTTAACGTCCCTGTCTGTATGCACGAGGTCGATGACCGTTTTTTTTTCGGACCAGACGGTCCGTGAGAAATCCTCAAAAGAGTTGGGACTTCCGCCCCCTGATCCCGCGGACATAAGACTCAAAGATATGGAAGAAAACCCTTATATTACCGATTTTATTTTAACCTAAGTTATGTTAACTACCTAGAATAACATAATTTTATAAAAACTTGACACAAATTTTAAGATCTTTATTTATATAGACGGTTAGAGGTAAATATGGCGACGTTGGCGGATTTGAAAAGCCAAGGAGTGAAACGGTTTGGTGAGGTGGGGGCGTGGGCTTATGATGAATGGAAAATGTTGAATGACACTTTTTTTGATGAAGAAAATAAACCCGGGGCCATTATCTGGGGATCAACACCACAGGGTAAAAATCTGGGATATTATCATGTATCTGAAAATCTAATATATTTACATAAAAATTTAATGCGGCCGGTTTATCCTACAACTGATTTTAAATGGGGAATACGCCATTTAAATAAAAGAGTTGCCAGTGATGTCCTCCTGCATGAGATGATTCATCAAAGGGTTAACCAGACCGGTGGATGGGTGGGGGAAACCAGTCATAACAACGAGAGGTTTGTTGAAGAAGTCAATAGAATTGCCGGACTCCTTGGCATGGATATTAAGGCCAAGGTTATAAAACAAACAACCACTCAGGACAAACGAATATGGCACATTGAACCCGGGTGTCTAACCCTTAAGGAATTGTCCGATTTTCCATATTCATCCAGAACTTATAACTATTATTACAACCAGCAGTGATGAATTCGACTTTTTACGAATTCATTATGATTTAATGAATTTCAAAATCCAAATCATCGGGCAGATTTATTATATCTTTCCATTCTTTACTTTCTTCCTTTTTTTCGATCGTCTCCTCCCGATCACTTTCCGGCAGCTCTTGCTTGTTTTCAACGATGTCTTTACACATGGTTAAATATCTCTTTGATTTTACTTGGCACTTCCCATAGTGAGTCAGTTTCAATGTATAATTTTTTTAAGGTGTCTTCAATGGAGGAGCGTTTCTTTTCGAAATCAGGCCCTTGCAGATTTTTCGGAACGTTGATTTCATCTCCGAACCTGATAATGACACGAGAAAAGGGCTTTGGGACAATGAACCGGTCCCAACTGTTGAATACCCATTTTTTTTCAGCAGAGGTAATGGTTGGGATAATGGGCATTCCTGAAACCTTTGAGATTATAAGCAATCCGGGTTTAACAACACCCCGTGGACCCCTAGGACCGTCAACGATATGACCGATTCTGCAACCTCTATGTGCCATTTCACAAATTTCATTCAGCGCTTTACCGCCCCCTCGTGATGAGGAACCTCTCACCGTATGCATTCCAAGTAGGTTAACAATTCTGGAAATAAGTTCTCCGTCCTTGCTCTGGCTTATTATAATTGAAATCGGCTTGCGTTTTGCGATGAAGGTGATGCCTGGGAAGAATCGCTGATGCCACGAAGCATAAATCGGAACCTGTCCCCTTTTAAGAACGTCCAGCTCAATCTCGGGTTTAATGACTTTGGTCCTGTAAGTCGAAGATATGATCTTTACAATTAAAAGCCCTATATAGACAAAAAATTGCCGGTATATTAAACGGTTCAACATTTACCTGTTAATCTTATTTCTCCATGCTGGCGAACAGAGACCTTTGTAAAAGGTTTTTTTTCGGAATTATTACCTGAAATTCAGGTAGTAACCTTTCATTGCAAAACTACTTTCAAATCTTTTTTTTGTCAAGAAGATATGGATGCTATTTTGCGACGATTTCAGGTTGTTATTGGAAAGGGTGCAGCAAAAATAATACAGCAAGATGATGGTTGACTTCCGATGGAGGGTATGTTTCATTTAAAGATTAATATGGTAAAACATGAAAAGGTCACGGAATGAAGAAGTATCAACAAATTAATGAAGCAAGGATGGTGCTGGAATTGTCTGAACAGGCAACCATGGAACAAATCAAGTCTAATTATAGAAATCTCATCCGTAAATGGCATCCGGACCGATGTAGTGAAAACAAAAAAAAATGCAAGGAAATGACAACCCGGATTATCGATGCATACAGGGTTATTAATGATTACTGTAAAAACTATAAATTTTCTTTTTCCGAACAAGAGGTCAAAAATTATATCTCGGCAGAAGAGTGGTGGTTTGAACGTTTCGGCATGAATTCCCTTTACAACGATGAACAGAAATAAACACGATACCTTTGCAAAGGTCTCGCCATCATTATTAATAAGGACATAAAATGAACGATTTAGAATGCACGCACAACAGTAACTCAAAGGATCCATCGCAAAAACCTGTTTCTGAAATCCAAAACATTTTGGTTTTTCAGCAAAACGGCAGCGGCGTCAAAAAGATAGAGGGTGTCAGACAATACGGAAACAACTGTTTTTCCCTTGAAATCATATCCATCGATGCTTATCTGCCTACGGTTATCGACAATACAAAAGAGTATATACCCAGGAACATTGAGGCCGACCTTGTTCTGGATTATCTGAAACATCCGGACCTTTCTTATGACCTTGCCGTTGTTTGCCGGGACAAAAAAATTCCCGTGGTCGCCTCGGGAAAGAAATTTCGTGTCAAGGGGGCATTTACCCCTCCGACCTGATGCGGTCTGTCCCGGCAGGTCTGCTTGGGCAATTATGGAAAAATGTTTGGCGCACCGGAGTTCGCTGTGAAGGTTGTTGATGGAATTATTACCCGAATTACCGTGCTGCGCGGGGCTCCGTGTGGCGCGACCTGGGAAACAGCGCGTCGCGTTGAGAACCTTCCCGTTGAAGAAGCAATAATTCGTATCGGTCTGGACGTTCAATACTACTGCATAGCGGATCCTGCGGGCTGGGACCCGATTTACGGTAAAAGCCCGGTCCATCTGGCCGGCAAATTTCACACGGCTGCACTTAAAAAAGCCTTAAAACGTTTGTAAAAGTTATTTTCTGACTCTTTAAGATACCATCACCGTTAAACTGTATTTACCATAATATGTTGAAAAAAATTGAGTCGCTTTTACCCAAAGCGCTTCGTGCCGATAGACACGCAATCCGTCGTGAAATAATACGGATTAAAAAATCCGGAATCAAAATCACGTCTGAAGATAAAATTAAAAACAAACTGGTTCGGCTGGAAAAAAGGCTTCAAACATCCATCAAAAAGAAATCATGGCGAAAAGCAAACCGCCCGAAGCCGATCTATAATGATGCCCTCCCCATTTTTTCTAAAAAAGACGAAATAATAGACTCCATCTCTAAAAACCGGGTGGTCATAATTTCCGGTGAGACCGGCTCCGGTAAAACCACCCAAATACCAAAATTTTGTCTTGCAGCCGGACGCGGCATCGACGGCAAGATCGGCTGCACTCAGCCGAGAAGGATCGCTGCAACCACTGTCTCCAGACGTATTGCCGAAGAACTCGGAGAAGAGCTGGGCAGGTCCGTGGGGTATAAAATCAGATTCCAAGATAAAACCGGTCCCCATGCCTTTATTAAAATCATGACAGACGGTATCCTTCTGGCTGAAACCCAGAATGATCCGTATATGAATGAATACGATACCATTATCGTTGATGAAGCCCATGAAAGAAATTTGAATATCGATTTTATCCTGGGAATTTTAAAGACCCTTTTAAAAAAAAGAAAAGACCTTAAGATTGTCATAACCTCTGCAACCATTGACACGGAAAAATTTTCAACGGCTTTTGACAATGCGCCGGTGATAGAAGTATCCGGTCGCATGTACCCGGTCGAAATACGGTATTCCGCAATGGACTCAAAACTCGAAGAAAATGATGAACAGACCCATATTGAAATGGCTGTCAGTGCAATTGACAATCTGCAAATAAAAAGCCCCGTTGGGGATATCCTCGTCTTCATGCCCACCGAACAGGATATTCGAGACATCTGCGAACTCATCAAAGCAAGGAATTACAAAGACACGGTTATCTTTCCTCTGTTTGCCAGACTTGCGGGTTCCGAGCAATCAAAAGTTTTCATGCATATTCCCTCCAGAAAGATAATTGTTGCAACCAATATTGCTGAAACCTCCATAACCATACCCGGAATTAAATATGTCATCGACACCGGACTTGCTCGCATATCCCGGTACACGCCAAGATCAAGAACCACCTCCCTTCCGGTCACCGCAATATCAAAAAGCAGTGCCAATCAGCGGAAAGGAAGATGCGGCAGGGTGCAAAACGGGGTATGCATACGCCTTTTTTCTGAACAAGAGTTTGAAAACCGCCCGCTTTTTACGCCGCCCGAAATTTTAAGAGCCAATCTCGCGGAAGTCATTCTTAGAATGATCTCACTGAATCTGGGCGATATATCGGATTTTCCATTTATTGATCGGCCGGCATCAAGGAGCATCCAGGATGGGTTTGATCTCCTTTACGAACTCGGAGCCATCGTTCCCGGGCCGCGCCAAAAAAAAACAAAAGAAAAAACAAACTTTTCGCTCACTGAAAAGGGTAACCTTATGGCAAAAATGCCGGTTGACCCCAGAATATCCCGGATGCTCATTGAAGCACAGACCCAAGGATGTCTTGAAGAGATAACGGTAATTGCCGCTGCGCTGAGCATACCGGATCCCAGAGAACGGCCCGCAGAAAAAGCTCAAGAAGCGGATCAGATTCACAAAACATTTAATGATCCTTCATCCGATTTTATCACCCTTCTCAATATCTGGCGAAAATACCAGCGAACCCGACAAGAAGAAAAAACCGCAAAAAGCATAAAGAGATTTTGTAAGACCCACTTTCTTTCTTTTAAAAGGATGAGGGAATGGGGGGATATCCATGCCCAGATTTCTGAAGTACTCAGAGAATACGGTTTGGATCATAACACATATCGGGACCAGAACGCTCGTATAAAAAAGAGCACTCCGGCTCAACCGTCAAAAGCCAAACATCCTGCTCAACACTCTGAATTCGAAAGTCTTTATACTTCCATTCACAAATCGATTTTGAGCGGTTTTCTCTCCAATATTGCAGTAAAAAAGGAAAACAATATTTTTCAAGCCACAAAAGGAAAAGAAGTAATGATCTTTCCGGGATCAACCCTTTTCAACAATTCAAAAACATGGGTTGTGGCTGCTGAGCTGGTTGAAACATCGCGACTTTTTGCCAGGACATGCGCAAACATTGACAGTGACTGGCTGGAAAAACTGGGTGAAAACCTGTGCAAATATACCTATCTTCATCCTCACTGGGAAAGAAATAGGGGTGAGGTTGTCGCTTCCGAACAGGTAAGTCTTTTTGGTCTTATTATCGTTCCCCAAAGACCCGTATCCTATGGCAGGATTAACCCTGAGCGGGCATCTGACATTTTTATTCAAAGCGCGCTGGTACACGGTGACGTTAAAAAGAAGTTTGATTTTATGCTGCACAACCAGAAACTGATCGATGAGGTTGGGGGTATGGAAGATAAGATCAGAAAAAGGGATATTCTTGTCAGTGATGCCGAATTGTTCGAGTTCTACCATAAAAGGCTAAACGGATGTTATGATATGATAACCCTTTCGAGACGCATCAAACAAAAGGGCGGCGACCTTTTGTTGCGAATGAAATTAGAGGATATTCTTCGGTATCATCCGGATGAAAAAGAACTGTCTCTTTACCCTGACAGAATTAATTTAGGAGATCATGGATTTGATTGTGTCTACAAATTCGACCCCGACAAAAACGAGGACGGTGCAACCGTAAAAATACCCGTATCCCATGCCCCAAGGGTTCCCTGGGAATCGCTGGACTGGCTGGTACCCGGACTCTACAGAGAAAAAATAACCGCGCTTATCAAAGGTCTTCCCAAAGTTTTCCGTAAAAAACTGGTACCTATTGCAAATACCGTCGATGGTATCATTAATGAAATGCCAAAAACGCAACGTTCTTTGATAACAGAACTTGGGCGTTTTATTTATAACCGATTCGGTCTTGATATCCCCGCATCGGCCTGGCCTTGGGATCTTTTGCCGGACCATCTTAAAATGCGCATATCCATTACCGACCAGAAAGGCAAGGAACTTTGCTCGGGCAGAGATCCATCAATTTTACGCCGGACGATTTCAGGCAAAATCGACCCAAAAGAATCGAGGGAATTCAAATCTGCCAGAAAAAAATGGGAAAGAACCGGCATAACCTGCTGGGACTTTCCGGATTTACCCGAAAGCATCAGCATAACCGGTGAAAACAACTCAAAATGGCTTGTTTACCCCGGTCTTCAAAAAACATCTCAAGAGGAAAAGAGCGTAAATTTACGCCTGTTTCTCCACCCGGACCAAGCGGTCGATTTTCATAAAGATGGTGTTGCCAGGTTATTTGCCATCGGTTTTTCAAAGGATCTAAAGTTTTTAAAAAAGGCTTTGACGCTGCCTAAAAAAAAGGAAAAACAGGCCAATTATTTTGGAGGGGCCAAACGCTTTGAAGAAAAGCTTTATGAAAATATTATCAACACCCTGTTTTGTAAAAACATAAGATCCAGAGATGCTTTTTATTCACATGCCGAATCTGTGGCGCCGGCAATTCTCCCAAGGGGTCGAGAATTATTAGACCGAAGCATGTCTGTTCTTGAGGCTTATCATGGAACCAGAACCGTACTTTATAACCTGGAAATAGCTTGCCGCACAAACCCTACCGCCCTAAAAATTTTAGAAGACTTGAGAGAGGAACTTAGAAAGCTTGTCCCTGACACGTTTATGGATCTTTACGACACCGACCGTCTCATCCACCTTGTAAGATATATAAAGGCTATCGGTGTGCGTGCCCAAAGAG
>JBARSG010000618.1:0-1577 GCA_049644625.1 Desulfobacterales bacterium
GGTATCGTATGAGTTCATCAAAGAGTCGATCCACAACAAACAGTGCCCGCTGCTTTTTGTTTTTGCCGCGAACACGTAGCAGTCCGGTGCGTTTGCCATGACCGCTTTCAAAGCTGCGTACTTTCAATCCGGTCAATTCACTGGTTCTCAGTCCCAGCGCCCAGAGCAAAGATACCATGGTATGATTTCGCATGCCGTGCCAAGTGCTCTGATCGAATGAATCGAGCAGTTTAAAAGCGTTTTGGGTTGAGATCGGTTTTGTAACTTGCCGCCTGCGTGTGATCAAAAGCGGCAGGGCTTCAGCCGGATTCGACGGGATATTCCCGGATTTTTTCAAGAACGTAAAAAAGCTTTTCAGCGCATAATGATGATTTTCGATCCGGCTGTATCCGATGCCGGTATTTTTAAGATACAGTATCCATTTTAGCAGTTGTGGGCCATTGACGTTGACTGGGTCGATCTTAAGTTCATTTCTGGTAAAACGGAAAAAGGCGTTGATGCTGAGGGTATAGGTCTCGACGGTGAATGGAGAAAAACCGTTAACCTTTAAAAGTTCTTTTTGGTAAAGATCGATCAGGGCTATCATGGTGCCTCCTTTTTCATGTATGGGTGTTTTTTCATATATAGTGCGTACTGGTCCGGGTTGAGGTGAGCGTATTTAATTGTGTTGGCCCGGCGGCTGTGGCCGAGGACCTGCTGTGTGATATCAATGCCGGCAACCTTATTGAGATGGGTAGCAGCCGTATGGCGGAATAGTCTGGCATGGAGCTTTTTATCGATACCGAGCTGATCGGCTGCCGAACGGAAGATATCCTGCAACGTTCGTGGGGAGATGCGTTTTTTACGCTTGGATAACAGCAATGGTCCTTTTTTTCGTTCCAGGGATTGCAAATAGGATTGAATGATTTTACAAATGCTGTGCGGCAGGACCATATTACGCTGACGCCGACCTTTTTCCCGGATCCATACCAGACCGCAGGTTAAATCGACATCTTCGATATTCAAAGCGATCAGCGTACGGGTTCTGAGGCCCAGCGTTCCCAGCAGCATGATGATGACAAGGTTTCTTAGTCCCATAGATGAATCTGCCCGGGTAGTGAAGTGGCGAATTAAAAACTTATATTCCTCTTGTGTGAGAAACTGTGGCACCGTTTTTTCGATTTTTGGATATGGTATACCGGTGGCGATATTTTCAGGTATGATCCGTTGAAGCGTCAAAAAATGGTAAAATTGCCTTAGGGTCCAGACCCGAGATTTTGTGACATGAATTGAGGGGGCATTGTAGTCGTCTGCAAAATCGATTAGATGCCGATAGCGAACTTTTTTAACAGACCGAATTCTTTGTATTTTTAGAAAGTTTGCTAATTCGTTGAGCCTGATGGTTAAAGCCTGGATGGAACCTGCCGAGAAATCGGCCAACTCACAGTATGCAAGAAACTGGCTGCAATACCGATGGAGCATGATGCCACCTCCCTTTTGTGATCATGCTCCATCATTAAACACCCATTAATAAAAGGCAAACTGCGCTAACCGCGGGGTTTGTTGGTTAGCTAGAGAAAACTTGACATGTGCATACG
>JBARSG010000619.1:0-1780 GCA_049644625.1 Desulfobacterales bacterium
TTTCTAAGATAAAGAAACTGGGGTGGAAACCGAATATTGCCTTAAAAGATGGTATTCGAAACGTTTATGAACAGATCTAACTGGTCAGGCAAAATTGAACGTTTTTTTCAAAGGTCTCTCTGCTGAAAACGGATTGAATTTACTTCCTTTGTACAGTAGTATTATACTCTTGATTTAACTTTTGAGACCTTTGCAAAACGCCCCCTTTTGCCAAATTTCGTGAACAAGAAATTAAATTTGTATTATCCGGCGGGCTGGCATTGTGTACGATGAATATATTCAGATTTACAAAAGACATTGATTTTCTTGTTCACGAAGAATCCAAGCAAGCTATCCATAAAATTATGACAGATCTGAGCTATGAACTTCAAGACTTCAGTAGTGATGAGATCATATCGTATTTGTCACCGCTTAAAGTGTTTGGACAAGTCGATTTCCTTTTAGCCAGAAGAAAATATACAAAAGCAATGATGCAGCGGGCCGCGAAAAAAAGGGTTTTTGAAGGTGAATATGAGATAAAAACCTTGCTGCCGGAAGATTTAATTGGCCTTAAAATTCAAGCCATTTCCAATGATCCAAAAAATCGTTACATGATTGATGCTCCGGACATTCAAAGACTACTTGCTTTGCATCAGGATAAAATGGACATGGAACTTGTCAGAGAATACTTTAAAATATTTGGCAAGAAGGACCTTTTAGATGAATGGCTCAATAAAATTAAGTGACGATGAAAAACAAGAGATGATCGAAGACGCCGAAGATATAAAGCGGGGAAAAGTTTACAATGCCGCACGTATTTTGAGTCAGGAAGGAAGCATAGATGATTATATCGACTTTTTATCAGAAAATATGGACCTTGTTCGATTTATCCCATCCGGAACAATAACGAAAAATTTTAAACTATAATTCTTTTTACAATTCAACTTTTCACTATTCAAAATTTATCCCGTTAAACGGCGCTTGTTTTTATTGCCGCTTCAGGGTTTTTAATGGGTTGAGACCTTTGAAAAATGTTCATTTTTCAAAGGTCTCTCCACAAAAATCGTGTGAATCGATAGATTAAAAAAATCAATGATCCGTGAAGGAGTCAAATTAGAGAATAATGTATTGGAAAGGCTCCCTGGCCTAATCCAGGCCGTAAAACAGCATTCCGAGGTCGTGGCGTTTTATTCATTCGGCAGTGCTATAAACAATGAACTTAAACCGTTAAGCGATCTTGATTTCGCAATTTTGTTATCCGGCCAACTTAATAGACAGCAACGGTTTAAGAAGCACCTTGAGCTAATCGGTATTTTTAATACTATATTTCGTACCGACGAAATTGATCTAACGATCCTGAACGATGCAGCATTTCGTTTTTGCTTTGTGGTTTTAAAAACCGGCAAACTTCTTTATTTCAAAAATAAAACGGAACTTATTGATTTTCGCGATCAGGTTATGAAAAATTATCTTGATTTTAAATATTTCAGGGATAGCTTCGACCATACTTTTCTGAAAGGAATCGGATATAATGGATGATCGCATCAAAGAGCATCTGAAACGTCTGAATAAATACTATCTGCGCTTATCAGATACCCGGAAATTGGAAAAAGAAATTTTTATTCAAGAGGATCTTTATCAAGCCAGTTCCGAAAGGTATTTGCAAATGGCTATTGAGAGTTGTCTGAATATCTGAATAAAAATCCTTTGTAATCAAGAACATTTTTAAAAATTCTCAATGAACAAAAAACTATCAAAAATAATTTCAGATTATTTTAAAAACAAGGACGAAGTTATTGCA
>JBARSG010000620.1:0-5295 GCA_049644625.1 Desulfobacterales bacterium
GCCTTTTTAGCGATGATTGTGATAAAATACTCACCAGATCCATATGATGTCAAGGCGTTATTTGTTGCAATCGACTGAACGTCCGGCGCTATGATTTTTTTCACGAAAATATATTGGACCTAAATTCCGCAAGCCTTGTATCGGCCGGATATACAAGGCATCAATCGTGCAGCCGTATTGTAATACTGCAATCGATTGATAACGCAGTAGATCCGGTTGAGACGAGGCTCCCGAAGGGTTAACTTTTTTCGAAATCTAATACGGATTTCATCCTTTTATTTGGCCCGTTATCGGTGTGCGGATATTTATAAAAAATATCTCGATAGCGCATTGTAATTATATCAAATCTATCTCTTTCGAAAAAAGTTAATGCAGATTTTAGGTTGGACTTATTCAGCCGGATGTGGCAAATTGAAACCATAGAAAGGAGGTGTATGCAATGAAAGTGAGAAAGTCTATTTTTTCAGGAAGCTGGTACCCGGACAACCCTGCCGGGTGCGAGAAAGAGATCAAAAGTTTTCTAAAAGAGTACCCTACAAAGACCATTGCACAGAGGGCTTTAACCGGAGGGATCGTACCCCATGCGGGATGGTATTTTTCAGGAAGTATCGCCTGCAACGTAATCCATTGCCTCAAAGATGAAAAGCCTCCGGATGTTTTTGTAATTTTCGGGATGCATCTTCACACGCGCTCACCCTCTTATATTATGACCGACGGTGCATGGGAAACTCCTTTTGGTGCAATAGAAATCGAAAAGTCCCTTGCAAACGAACTGGTCGAACAATTTACCTTTCAGATCGAAACCGCTGAAAATTTTACCCAGGACAATACCATCGAACTTCAGCTCCCTTTTATAAAATACTTTTTTGAGAACACAAAAATCGTTCCCATGGGCGTGCCGCCCACACAAAAATCTCTTGAAATCGGAAAGGCTGTGGCCGACATTTCACAGCGTCTGGGGTTGCGGGTTAAAGTTATCGGCTCGACCGATCTCACCCATTACGGTATGAATTACGGGTTTGTATCCCATGGCACGGGTCCGGCGGCCTTAGACTGGGTGCGCAATGAGAACGACCGCAGGGTTATCGAGGCCATGCTTGCCATGGATCCGGACAAGGTTATCTCAGAGGGCCTGGCAAACCAAAATGCCTGTTGCAGCGGTGCGGCTGCAACTGCAATTGCCGCTGCAAAACGGCTCGGGGCCGACAAAGCCGAAATCATCGCATATGCAACTAGTTATGATAAAAGTCCGGGAGACAGTTTTGTGGGGTATGCGGGGATTGTGTTTTAAAAAGGATAAGGGGTTACCCGGTAAAGACCCCATAAGCGCTAAGTTATTTTTTGCGCCGGAAGGACTGTGGAAGGTTTACTGAAAAAGATGAACATTGAACATCGAACGTCCAATTATCGTTCGATTCCGTCTCTTGCTAAAATACCCTGATTATAATAATGTTTCACCTCTTTTATTTCGCTAACCAGGTCGGCATATTGGATGAACTCTTGTGATGCATTGCGTCCGGTAAGGATAAGTTCCACGCTTTCGGGCCGCTGGTCCAAAAATTCCAGAACCTGTTCTACGGTAAGCAGACCAAACCAGACTGTCACATTGATCTCATCAAGTATAACAATGTCATATTGTCCTGAGAGCATCGCGTTACGAGATTTGATAAGTCCTTGTTCAGCCTGATCCATATGTTTTTGAGTTACTTGATCACGATGAATGCACTGTATGTCTCCATACTGCTCAATTGTAATGAAGGGATTATCACGCAATGCCGTCAGTTCGCCATAGTGCTGCCCCTTCATAAATTGGCCGATGTATGTTTTCAGTCCATGACCTGCAGCTCTGATTGAAAGGCCTAAAGCGGCGGTTGTTTTGCCCTTGCCGTCTCCGGTGTATACCTGAATGTACCTTTTTGTATGTGTTGCCATCATTCAATGATAACCATTTTCATATTGCTTGAATTTGCTTTGATATATTCTTATTATCAAGTTTGATTTTGCTTTTCAACTCCTGGTTTTAAGGCCGCAACCTTTTGTCTTCGTTTTAGCAGCAGTTTAGAAAAATAAAAAGGGTTATGAAATGATATCATAACCCATTGTTGTTTGGCTGAGGGACCAGGATTCGAACCTGGGTTAACGGGGCCAGAACCCAACAAAAGCAAGGTGGCGGGCTCGTGGGCGGCTCACTTACATTATTACCATCGTTTTTAGAATCCTAAGGTTTCCTTTCAATAGAATAAGAAATTAGGATAATGTATCTTGTATGTCAAGAAAAACTTTATACAATATATAGTATTTAAAAGATATGTTATTATCAAGAGGCTTATCAAGGTGACTTGTGAGTATAGGATGGATTTTTTCTCATTTCTCCTTATATGGGTTGTCCCTTATCTAACTGGTATGTCAGCGGTCCTTCATGTGAAGGCGCGTAAGAGTCGTTTTTTAATTGTTTCTGGTACTGAAATGTGCCGATCACACCCTGGGAAAAAAAATACAGGAAAACAAAAAATAGTATTCCAAATAGTATCCCGCCACCAAAACTTTGTGTTGCAACCATGATGATGATTTTAGATGCGATAAAGTATACAAACATAAATGTGGCTGCTATTCGGCTATTTTTGTAAATACCAAAAGCTAACGTAAAGATAAGAGAAAGATCAATAAACGTCCGAATAAACGACCGAGCATTAATAGAACCGGTTACATCAGAGCCATAGACGGCAATAACTGCAAAAATTAGAGTTAATGTTCCATATATTAACGCGGCTATCCATGCATTTTTGATTTTCCTGAGAACTTTATCAGAAGTCATTTTCTCAACCCCCTATTCTTTTATTTTTTCACGAAATGTTCATTAGTAAAATTGATATTGATGCTCTATTGAAAAGACGAACGCATCACAAATAAGCCTATTGTTCACTATGCAAAAACCGTGCAAAGTTTAATATTACCATTTAATAAATGTGAAAATGAATAGATTTCAACTGGTTATCTTAGATGCGCTGATTGCCGGCCATAAGTATTTAACAAAGTTTGTCAAAGAATATGCCATTCTTCGACAGGTTTTATTCTGAAAAAGCTTGACATAAAATCGATTTTTTAATATTTATGGAAACAACAATTCCAAAAAGGAAGCAAAAATGGAGATAATAAATCGTTTTTTCCAGGATAGCAATCAGAGCTATTTTCTATTTGGTCCCCGAGGAACAGGTAAGTCAACTTGGGTTAAACAGCATTTAAAGTCCGCTTTATATATTGATCTCTTAGCACCGGAGCTTTACCGGTCATATTCAGCCAAGCCGGAGAGACTGAGAAACATCGCTGAGGCGCAAAATTCTGTTAACACAATTGTCATTGATGAGATTCAGAAGCTACCCCAGCTTTTAGATGTCATACACCAAATGATGGAGCAGCGACCTGAATGGCGTTTTGTTTTGACAGGGTCCAGTGCAAGAAAGCTGAAGCGATCAGGGGTGGATTTACTGGCAGGCCGTGCTGTATTGAAATCAATGCATCCGTTTATGGCCGTGGAGCTGGAAGATAAATTTTCCATGGAAGAAGCATTGACGATCGGCATGGTTCCTTTGACAATAAATTCAGCAAGTCCTGAGGAGACGCTAAATGCTTATACCGCCCTTTATATAAGGGAAGAAGTCCAGATGGAAGGGCTTGTCCGAAACATAGGGGCATTTAACAGGTTTTTGGAGTCCGCCAGCTTTTCACATGGGGCTGTTTTGAATATTTCAGATGTAGCTCGAGATTGCCAGGTGGGGCGTAAAACCGTGGAAGGATATTTTTCAATTCTTGAAGATTTGCTTTTAGCCTTTCATATACCTGTCTTTACAAAACGAGCTAAGCGAAATCTAACGTTCCATCCTAAATTCTATTATTTCGATGCCGGTATTTTCAGATCTATCCGTCCTTCCGGCCCACTGGATTCACCCCGGGAGATCGATGGTGCGGCCCTGGAAGGGCTTATTGCCCAGCATCTTCGGGCCTGGATTTCATATGGCGGGGATTTATGTAACTTATATTTTTGGCGAACGAAGTCAGGGAATGAAGTAGACTTTGTCGTATACGGAAAAGATACCTTTTACGCAATAGAGGTTAAAAACTCGGCAAAAATACATTCTAAATCAGTTGGTGGATTAATAGCCTTTAAAGAGGATTATCCTGAAGCGCAAACCTGTCTTCTATATAGAGGAAAAGAGCGTATCAAAATCAAAAACGTTTTATGCATACCTTGTGAAGAATTTTTATTGAACCTCTATCCTAAAAGACCGATTCGATTGTAAAACCAAAAAAAGACGCCACGGAAAAAAACCTGCCGAACCCACCGAAGAAATGACAGGATACCAGCCCGGCCCTCAAGTCTCTGTGCCGGTAAAATTATAATCGAATGGACGTCCCCAAGGCCACGTGAATTCCACCCGAATCGGAAATCACAACTGTAGCATTTTTTTGTAAAGACAAAAACTCAAGGTAGACAACCGGATCTATGAGCCGGAGTTTTGAGTTTTGAATCATTTAATCCCATTATTTGCCCAACCATCCCTCATGCGGATAAAATTTCCATGCACAACAATTTTAATATTGACATCAACACTTTTTATGTGTATATTTTTGGCTAAAAAGAGGGTGAAATGAAAAATACGGAAAAAAACACAATTCGTCGCAGCATCGCACTCCCAAATGAATTGGTTGAAGAATTACGCTCTGTAGCTCCTCCTGGACTCCGGGACAACTTCAATCGCCTGGTTACCTTTATTTTGATCGATTTCACAAAACGTCAAAAAAAATATCTATTTGAAACAGCCATGGCTGAAATGGCCAATGACCCTGCAATCCGGGAAGTGTGCTCTGTTTTGTCCGAGGAGTTTACGGAAGCGGAAAACGATGGTTTGTAAATTATGATCAAACGCGGCGAAATTTATCTGGTAAATTTGAATCCGATTAAAGGCCGAGAGCAGGCAGGCCGCAGACCCGTCCTCGTAATATCAAGCGACGCCATAAATAAACAACCACTTGTTGTTTCAGTTGTGGTGGGCACAGATGCCCGGAACGTGCAAAGAGACTATCCCACAAATGTGCGAGTGCCATCAGTTGAGACGGGCCTTCCCAACGATACAATATTCCTTTGTTTTCAAATCCGCTCCCTGGATCCTAAAAGATTTTACGATCCAAAGACAAAACAACCTCAGATGATTGGAACCATGCCGCCACACCGAATGAAAGAGGTTGTCGAAGCCCTTAAGCTGGTACTTGAGATCGAATAGACTTTGCCCCCGATCT
>JBARSG010000621.1:0-6832 GCA_049644625.1 Desulfobacterales bacterium
GGGTGTGCGTGCATCTTTTCATGAGAAAATAACGGCATCTTAGGGGGCCATCGTATTGGCAGGGTCATCAAAAATGGTCCTGCTTTTCATTTTTGATACCACAATGTTGCTATTTCAAGCGCTAAGTTGTTTGCCCGATTTCTGCCTTGAACCTTGAAAAATTGAAGCCATAAAATCTTTAAGATTACGATTTGAAATCTTCAATCCTAGACCAGTGCTATCTTGCATTTTGAATCCGGTTCAGTGGTTGTGATATCTGCTTCACCCCTTATGCTTTGCAAATGGACCAATCAAACTTGTTAGAAATTCAGGCTAACATTCCTATATAGCCGGGTCGGTGTTGACAAGTTCAAACAAACATATCATACTAAAATATATCTTTTTATCAGCAGGAAAATAATATACATCAAGTTGTAATATGGAATGCCGGTTCGTCCTGAATTAATTTTGTATGACATGAAAAGGAGTTATGCATATGATTAAGGAGATTACCGCTCAGGAGCTTAACACAGAGAGTTTCATCAATGATAAAGTCAAAGAGATCCAGCACCTTGTTGGGAACGGAATGGCAATTAATGCCCTTTCCGGAGGCGTGGATTCGTCTACGGTCACGATGCTTGGCCATCGAGCGTTGGGCAAGCGCCTTAAGACCGTTTTCATCGAAAACGGCCTCATGCGCGAGGAAGAACCGGAACAGGTTGTGGGTCTTTTCCAAAAGCTTGGCGTTACGGTTAAAGTAGTGGATGCGAACAAAGAGTTCTTTGCTGCGCTCGAAGGAATTACGGATCCTGAAGAGAAACGCGAGGCCATTACCCAATCCTTTTACCGGGATGTATTCGGACGCATGGTCAAAGAAAGCGGAGCAAAACACCTTGTCCAGGGAACTATTCTGACCGATATCGACGAGACCGTTGCGGGGATAAAGCGGCAGCACAATGTGTTTGAGCAGCTCGGAATCGACCCCAAGGAGGCTTTCGGTTACCGCATCATCGAGCCGCTCATTCAGCTTCGCAAAGACGGCGTAAGAAAGGTTGGCAAGGCCTTAGGGCTTCCGGCCGAGATATTCGAGCGCATCCCGTTCCCGGGGCCGGCTCTCTCGGCACGGGTGATCGGTGAGGTGACCCCGGAACGCATCCGGACGGTCCGAAAGGCAACCGTGGTTGTGGAACGTCTGCTTAAGGGCACCGGTGCATTCCAGTACATGGCGATTCTTCATGAAGACCGCGTAACCGGCATACGCGATGGCAAGCGTGACTTCGGTCAGCAGATCGAGGTGCGCTGCTGGGAAAGCGTGGACGCGCGGACCGCAACGCCGACGCGGCTTTCGTTCGAAATTCTCGAGAAGCTCGCCGGCGAAATTATCCGCGATGTGCCGGGCATCGTAAGCGTCACATACAACATAGCCACGAAGCCCCCCTCAACCATCGAAGCAGTCTAACTTCAGACATCAATTTATCTTGACAGTTGAAAATGTGATTTGCTAATGAATGAATGCTCATTCATAATCTGGCTTTTCATGATAAATTAGGCTCAAGGGCGGTCTGTTATCAATACAAAAGAAAAAATAAAGGACAAATATCATCTTATCCTTGAAGCGGCGGTAAAAGTATTCGCGGAACAGGGTTTTTTCCAGTCAACCATTTCACAGATCGCCAGGGAAGCGGGTGTGGCTGACGGTACAATCTATCTTTATTTCAAAAATAAGGATGATATCCTTGTCCAGTTTTTCACTAATAAGACCAAGCAGGTTTTTGCACGGTTTAAGGAAGAAGTTGACAAAGCGGACAACCCTATCGACAAACTCAGAAATCTTATCCACCGGCATCTCCAAGAGTTCCAGAACGACAGGAATATGGCGGTAGTTTATCAGGCTGAAACGCACCAGAGCATCCGTTTGTTTGAAAAACAGATAAAAGAGATGTCCAAGATGTATCTGGATATTGTTTTGGAAATTGTGGAACAGGGTCAGGAAGAAGGACTCATTCGAAAGGATCTGTACCTGGGCCTGGTTAAGCGATTCATCCTGGGGGCCGTGGACGGGGTGATTAATACCTGGTTACATTCGGGTGGAAAATACGACCTTGTGTCCATGGCTGATCCCCTTGTAGAGCTTTTTATGGAAGGAATCGGGACTAAACGTATCGTGTGACATTTTAGTCCTTCAAGCTCATCATTTTTTTTTGGATGGAGAAATCTACGAGGAATCCGGCGAAAGAGAATTCGCTACCCCTGACAGTCTGTATATTCTCAGGCGTTACGTTCGTGAGAAAACCGGGTTATGAATATGACAACTTGCTATTCCATCATTATTCCCGCTTATAATGAGGAAAAGTGGCTGACCCGAACCCTTCCCTATCTTAAGCAAGCCATGGATATGTCGGAGGTATCCGGAGAAGTCATCGTTGTGGATAACAATTCTACGGACGGAACCGCACGCATAGCCCGCCGGCACAACACCCAGATCGTTTTTGAACCGGTCAACCAGATTTCTCGGGCTCGCAATACCGGCGCAAGCATAGCAAAAGGTCGCTATCTCATATTCCTGGATGCGGATACTTTTCTCTCGCCGGTCCTGCTGAAAACCGCATTGCATCATCTTTCCAGCGGCAGGTTCTGTGGCGGCGGATGTCTGGTAGACTTCGACAAACCGATTTCCCCTTTTTCCCGAAAAATTCTGGATCTGTGGAACTGGATCTCCATAACATTTAATCTTGCGGCCGGATGTTTCATCTACTGCCTGCGGGACGGCTTTGAAGCTATCGGCGGCTTCAGCGAAAAGGTATATGCCGGTGAGGAAATCTGGTTTTCACATGAACTGCGATCCTGGGGTAACACGCGCAATATGGGCTTTCAAATGATCTCATCCCATCGGATTATCACATCCAGCCGCAAGCTTGACTGGTTTTCTCCTCTTCAATTGGCGATCTCAGCCTTGGTGCTGACGATTTTTCCATTTTCAGTGCGGTTTCGTCTGCTTTGCTCACATTGGTATTATAGACCTAAGAATACCTAGCCCGACTATTTTGTTCATGAGAAATTCGAGTTGCGTGTTATGCAGTACGTGTTGTATGCTGGATGCTGGATGCTGGATAAAGAATGACTAACCGGGGGGATGAATGATTATCGGCGTGAATACAGGGGGGACATTTACCGATTTTGTTTACAAGCAAGGCGACACGTGGGGCGTTTACAAAGTGCTCTCCACCCCGTCAAATTTTGCAGAGGCGGTTCTTAACGGGCTTAACTATTTTTCATATGTGAACCCTTGTCATGAACAAAAAGTAAGGGAATTGCTGGCCCCCTTTGGACTGGAATTATCGCTTTCGCATGAAATTCTTGCTGAATTCAGGGAATTTGAAAGAACATCCACAACAGTTATCAACGCCTATGTTTCTCCCAAGACAAAGCGATACATCGGACACCTAATTAAGAAACTGGGCCGGAAGGACTCGTTGGGGATTATGCAGTCCAACGGGGGAAGTATTTCCGCCGAGACGGCCATGAACGAATCGGTAAGGACTATTCTCTCCGGTCCTGCAGGCGGGGCGGTGGGCGCCTATGAGATCGGTAAGATGGCCGGATATTCCAAACTCATTAGTTTTGACATGGGAGGCACATCCACGGATGTCAGCCTGATAGACGGGAACCTGTCTTTGGCCTTTAAAACGAATATATCCGGCTACCCTGTAAAGGTCCCGATGATCGATATTCATACGGTTGGCGCCGGTGGAGGCTCCATAGCTTCTTTTGATGAGGGAGGGGCCCTTTCAAAGGCGTTGCCCCATGCGATTCCGGCCGCCGCTCAGGGGACCATGAATAACGTTGCCATCGGAGCTATGGATTTTCGAAAAGGTAAGCCGTTTGCATATTATGAAACCATTGGGGGAGGAATGGATGCATCGGCGAAAGGCCGTGGGGAATCTGCTGTGCACAGTCATATGACCAATACGCTGAATACTCCCATAGAGGCCCTTGAATACAGCTATCCATTCCTGGTTACCGAGTATTCCATACGCCGCGGCACGGGCGGACAAGGCCTTCACCGGGGAGGAGACGGCATTGTCCGGGAGATCGAATTGCTTTGGGAAGCGGATGTGACGGTTCTGTCTGAGAGAAGAAAAACTCCGCCATACGGCCTCTTTGGCGGAGCGCCCGGGGCTGTGGGGAAAAATGTTCTCATCAGAAAAAATCGAGTGGAAGAAAAGGGGAGTAAATTTTCCGCATCGTTAAAAAAAGGAGATCGTCTCCGGATCGAAACGCCGGGGGGTGGCGGGTGGGGTGAAACCGCTTGACAATTTGTATTGGTAATCTATACTTCCTAACGAAAACCCGGTCAAATCAGAAAGCTGGGACTTCTTGATTGCTAACCCCCTATCAATTTCCAGCATGGATGGCTAATTTGAGAAAAGGAAGGGGTAATTTTTGACAGATACTCTCAATCCACAGCAAATGCCAGATATGAGATACGGAATGGATATCTGCGAAATAATAATGGCTTGATATTTACAGTCCGAATTTGATATCTATCAAATTGTTTAAGTTGTGCTCATGGCAAGATCACAAAGGTTTTGACAATCTCGATTTTTGTGACATAATCTCAATGTATCCCAAAAGGTGCCATGGCTGAGGTAACAACGGAATATCTGCAAAATAATAAGGACTTGATATTAACAGTTCGAATTTGATATTTACTAGTTTTAGTGAATTCAAGGTCTGGCGAGACACATCAGATCTTAGAAAGCATGATTTATAGAGTATATTTCTCGTTATCAAAGGTTTAAGTGGAGTTGTGATCTGTAGTAGTGAACAAAGGATCAGCTTATTTCCATGATTAGATAGCATAGGTTTCATGTCTGACCAGGTTACCACACTATCTTGTATAGCCATATAATTGAAAAATAAGTGAAATTTTGTCATCTACCCACAAAAAATAGCTTTAATCTTTTCATGTGGTCTCTCCTTTGTTTTAATTAAGTTTTTTACCAATCAAATCTGATATATGAAAATGGGGCAGGAAAACTATTTTACCCGCCCCATCTTTATCCCTCAATAACCGGATCGGATTGTTTATTTAACCGGCGTCAATTCAACCCTTCGGTTTTTGGTACGGCCTTCCTTGGTGTCGTTGCTTGCGGCCGGCTTGGTCAACCCAAAACCCTTGGTCGTCAGCCGCTCTGCTTCAACGCCTTTATCCACAAAATATTCCATGACGGATTTGGCACGTCTTTCAGAAAGATTCATATTATACGCCGCAGTACCCGTATTATCCGTATGACCATCAATCTCAACCTTCATCTCCGGGTTCTTTTCCAGTATGGAGATCGCCTCATCAAGCATGGGATAAGCTTCGGGCTTAATTTCGGCACTGTTAATGTCATACATCACCATCGCTGCGTAGGTCCAGCATCCCCTTGCATCCACAGTGGCGCCCTTGGGCGTATTCGGACATTTATCCAGATAGTCCGCCACACCGTCACCGTCCGAGTCAAGCGGACACCCCTGCGCATCTACTTTAACGCCTTTTGGAGTATTCGGACACCGGTCCAGGTCATCCGTTACCCCGTCTCCGTCACTATCCATCACCGGCTTGACAATCTTGGCCAAAAATACCTTCTTCACAAAATCGCCCATGTCACCACTCGTTTTAACTTCGTCTGCACGCACTGAAAATCCACACCCACCGGCTTCAGCAACCTGTTTCATCAGCGTCTCACCGGCAGGATCATCTCCCACCAAAATCGTGTAGATGCAGACCCGGTCACCGAACTGAGCTTTCATGTTATTCGCAGCGGTTATCGGCGTGGTGTCCATCTCCGCTCCATCGCTCACGATAATCACCGCTATTTGACCTTCACTTTCCTTCAAATCAGCTGCGGCAGCGGTGATGGCTGCTCCCAGGGGACTTCTTCCGATGGCCCGCTGGGCAGCGTCCAACGCCCCTTGAAATTCTTTTCTTGAATATTCCGTGGGGCCGTAAATAAGCGCTGTGGGCTCACCGAATCCACTGGTCCCGAAAGTCCTGAGTGCGCAATTGAGCTTTATATCCGGAAGGGTCTGATTCATGGCGCTCAAAAAATCCTTGGCAATGGTTAACCGTTTTTGCTCATTATATTTCCAAGACATTGACGAAGATTTATCAAGAATCACCATAAAATTGTCCACCTTGGGTTCATACTGATCCGCTTCCAATGTGTCCGGGCTGAAAAGGGGTTGGGTGGTTTGCACCTGCCCTGCCGCGCAACTGAACAGCAGGGCGCCGATCATTAATAAAAATACTGCTCTCAAAGAATACTTTGTCATAATCTTACCTCCTTTTAAATTTATGTTATTCTGTAAATAATCATAACCTGCATCTTTTGCTTCAATTTTTCATCACTCTTTAGTGTCCATCCATTGACTTACCCTTTTTATTTCCTCAACAATGGCGTGACTGAGCGTGCCGATAGCCCGGCTCTGGGCCGCAACCAGTGCGTCGTAGTTTTCGGCGGATACGGGCTCTTTGATACGGGTATGCTTCATCACGGGTTCATTAACGTTTTTTTGATTCCATACGGACCAGGTTACGTTCAACACAACATGCTCCCCGAACCGGCCGTCAAACTGCTCCACAGTCAGCTGAATACGGTAGGTCGGGGAAAAGTGATCGGTCCAGGGATATGCGGCCACTCGATCTGCGGGCAGAAGCATGGAAATGTTTTTGGCCAAAACTCGTAAAAAATCTTCCGAAAACGAGCCGGCCCATCGATGGAACTCGGATACACCTACACGGTGTTGGCTTTTCCGGGTCACGATCTGAGGCCGGTCAAGAAATCTTGGAAATTCCACCGGCCCC
>JBARSG010000622.1:0-1831 GCA_049644625.1 Desulfobacterales bacterium
GATTTGATTTGAAATTTATTTTTCAGGCTTTCCACGTTCTTATTTTTTAACCCCCTCATTTTTGAAATGCTACGGGGATGAACATTTATGGTAATTTTGTCATATGATCCTTTCTCGGCTTGAATGATGGATACGGCCATATCCATAAAGATTTCAGAATGAACCATATGTCCGAAAGCCGGGTGGTACGGTCCTGCTAAAATCGTCGTGTCTTTTGCTAGATCCTCCGAGGCCTGAAGACCCATACGAATGACCTGGATCTTTTTGCTTTTGAAAAAAAGGTAAAGGTTTTTTACAAGGGCGACGCATCGCGAAAGAGACCAGGGCGTATATTCTCCATTTCGATACCATACGGCAAGACGGCTGTGTGCAAGAACAACCGTAGGATAAATCCTGACAAAATCAGGAGAAAGTGATGCAATTCTTTGTGCGGTAAACAGGGATTTGGTTTCGTCATCACCCGGCAGCCCTACCATCATCTGCATACCGACGTCATAATTCCGCTCCTTTAGCAGGGCCGCCGCTTTTTCCGTTTCTAAAGCGGTATGTCCCCGTTTTGCCATGGCCAGCACCTGATTATCCATAGACTGAACACCGATTTCAATGGTTGAAACAGGATAATCCTTAATTATATCAAGTTGTTTATCGCTTATCGTGTCCGGCCGAGTAGAAAAGCGAATACTGTCGATTCTTTTATTTTTCACAAATTTTGTCGTTTCATCAAGCAGAATCCTGATGTAATCTTTTTTCAGGCCCAAAAAACTTCCTCCGTAGAAAGACACCTGAACAGACCGTCTCTGTGTTTTTTTATATTCAAGAAACTCATTTATCAGCAGACACAGTGTGTCCGGAGAAATCGTGTCAGGCGTTACACCGGTGATGGATGTTTGGTTGCAAAAAGCGCACTGATGCGGACACCCGAGATTGGGTAAAAAAATCGGAATGATAAAGGGCGTGTCTTTCTTTAGGCTCACTTAAAAGAGAGTTCCGGATTTTAAAATATCAAGGCCTTTTCTGGCGGCATCCTGTTCGGCAGCCTTCTTGCTCTTTCCGATTCCTTCTGTCTGGACCCCACCAACCGTCAACCGCACCCGAAAGGTTTTGTCATGATCCGGACCGTTTTCATGGACGATATTGTAAGTGGGTATTGATCGGTATTCCATCTGAACAAGTTCCTGAATCTGGCTTTTGAAATCATGATCGGCAGTCGGTGTGGTTACGGAATTAATCAAAAACGAAAAATGGCCGTCAATGATTTTAAAAGCAGCATCAAAACCGCCATCGATATAAACCGCTGCAATTACGGCTTCAAACGTGTTTGCCAGTATGGATTGCTTATTCCAGCCTTCTGATTGAATTTCTCCCTTGCCCAGTTGTATCTGGGAACCCAGATCTATTCTCCGGGCAATGGATGCAAGTTGAGATTCATTAACCAGATTGGCCCTCATCCTGGACAGATCCCCCTCCTTTAAATCCGGATATCTTTTCATGAGAATGTGACCCACCACAAGATTTAAAACAGCATCCCCAAGAAATTCAAGGCGCTCATTATCCGTGAGGTCTGTGTGGAGTTGTTCATTTACAAATGAACTGTGTCTTAAGGATTCAACAAGGAGATCCGTTTTCTTAAATTCATAACTAAGTTTCCGATTTAATTCAGACAGATCTGTTTGTGCCATCTATGTTCCTATCGACAGACTTGAAATCAATTTTTCATACAGTTCATAAGGAACGGAGAAATTTCCTCTGCCCGACCCCATTTTAATTTCGGGCTTGATAGAACCGTGAAAATCCGTACCTCCGGTAATTAATAATCCATGCCGGTTTGCTA
>JBARSG010000623.1:0-9791 GCA_049644625.1 Desulfobacterales bacterium
CGTAATAAGGAAGAGGCATTATTCAATCCTTACGGAACAGGCATATACCGATGCTTATAAAAATTAACATCCAATAGTGATTATGAACCTGTTTATCTGAGCCGGAATGAAATGGACGGCTTTCGTATTATCGGAAAAATTGTGTGGATATCGAGAAATGTGATATGACCTGCTAACGGTTTTTTAAAACATTCAAAGGAACAATATAAAAAACGCCACCCCTTTGAAAATAACCGTGACAAACAATCTCCGGCTTTCCAATATCCCCTCGGAAATACAGAGTAAAGAATCCTGACCCAGAGGGCCAGGGTTTCTATTTTTAACTAAAGGGGGTCGGACAAACCGGTTGCCCCTGTCAAAACTCCGGTACTGAACCGCTTTGGAAAGGCGATTTATCGTTAGTGCGGTTATGCAGGGTGGGTTTTGTTAAGATTCTTTGTTTTCTTCAATCTTGTCAGGCTCTTTTTTTTCAGGTTCTGATGTGGCGCCTTTGAAATTTCTTATTGCTTTACCCATGCCCGCCCCTATTTCCGGAAGCTTGCCGGCGCCAAAAATAATCAGGATAATAACAAGTATTATAATAAGTTCCGGCATTCCGATTCCAAACATATAATCCTCCTAATTTTTGGGCCTTGTCTCTTTGAGTTCATTCAAAAGCCGCCTGAACTCTTTTGATTTTAAATAACGATCAATAACACTCTGATAATCTATCCATTTATTCCAGACTTCAATCCAGTCCTGATTGTGCCAGTAACATTCAGGATTAACCTTGCCTTGCAGCCGTTCGATGTAATTGGCATATTCTTCAGAGCAGCTTTCGCAAAATCGGTAGGGAACCTTCAGATCGCCGGCAGGTCCTACCTTGCTTTTTTGATCATGGCCGATCTGCGTTCCACATTTTTCACATTTGAAAATGCACTGGGTGCACTGAAAAATCTTTTGAACCGCCAAAATCTTTCGCTTTCTGATTATTTCAGCTTTTTTTTCTTTGGTATGCTGTAGTTTATCGTCAAGTTGAATGATTTTAGTCACGGCAACCCTTTTAAAAATAATTGGATTAAAAAACCATCTGTTGCAAGCTCTAAAGATCGCAACAGGCATCCGCTTTTCAGTTTTTTTTAGTGAATTATTTATCATAATAACACCGGCAAATTTACGTGTCAATCTATTCCAGAAAGCTGCAAACTTTACGCTTTTATTTTTTCTATCACCTTGTAAATTGATATCGCTCGTGATACTCGTTTTCTTGGCCAACCGGTAAAAATTAATACCTGAAAGGAGCCTGACTTATGGCAACAAACTTCCATCCCGGATGTCTTCCGGTTCTAATCGGAAGCCTTCCCCTGTACGATCACGCGGAAGGGGTTAAACTGGTTTTCGAGTATACCCCTGAAATTCCTTTATGGGTTCAGCTTCCGGCGTATAAGGAAGAAGGAATGATCGCCCAATTTCAGCCGGGTTTTCCGGGCCTTAAATCGAAAAAGGATAAATCCTTTATTGATACCTCTGATCCTTGTTTTGATGATGATCTCCTTGAATTTTACGAAGATTATATGGCGGTAAAGGAAGGCGAGACAGATCTTGAAGGTTCGAGATTTGTCCTGGCCGCAGATACGGCCAAAGGTTTTTTTTCTTTTGTAGAGCAGCTTCAGGCGCTTCCAGATCGCCCGGTCGCGGTTAAAGGTCAAATAACCGGTCCCATAACCTTCGGGTTGGGGTTAACCGACCAGAACGGAAAGGCGGTCTTTTATAACGAGCAATTAAGAGATGCTGCGGTAAAGCTTTTGGCTCAAAAAGCCCGGTGGCAGGTCAAAAATCTTTCAGGATTCGGATGCCCGGTCATCATTTTTTTCGATGAACCTGCGCTGGCCGGATTCGGCTCATCCGCATTTATAACCATATCCCGTGATGAAGTGGCAAACTGTTTCGAAGAAGTTATTGAGGCGGTCCACGATGAAGGGGGTCTTGCCGGAATCCATGTCTGCGCCAATGCCGACTGGTCCCTGCTTTTGGAGTCTGCCACAGACATCATCAGCTTTGATGCCTATTCCTTTTTTGACAAGCTGGTCCTCTATCCGGATCTTGTCAAGCGCTTTATCCAATCCGGCGGCATCCTGGCCTGGGGGATTGTTCCGACGCTAAACAGCGACGACATTGAAAAAGAAACTACCGATTCACTGGTAGCTGCATGGGAGGAACAGGCCCTGGCGATCCAAGCGATCGGTATTGATAAGTCCACAATACTGGATCAGACGTTAATAACGCCAAGCTGCGGAACAGGTTCCTTAAGCCTTGATCATGCAAAAAAGGTGCTGGTTTTAACCAGACAGGTTTCGGATATAATAAGAAAAAAGTTTTTATAGCCATTGTCAGAGATAGGTTCCGATTGGGCCTAATCTGAGTTTGCCGAACCCATCACATATCGGATTTAAAAAACTGTTCCGGCTCTGTCATGGAATTCGGCTCCTGGGTATATTCGGTGGGCACGGATCCTTCTTTGAAGCATTCAAATATGGTCTTTTTAGATTCGGGTATGGGTAATAGACCGGTTTCAGCATCTATTTTAGAAAATACAACGCCTTCGGGGACCTGAAAAACTCTAACAGGTTTGCCATCCAGTACTTTCTGGACAAAACCGAGCCATATGGGGCTTGCCGCCCTGGAACCGGTTTCGGTTTTTCCAAGGGAGCTCTCATCATCAAAACCCACCCATGTTCCCATGGTATAGCGCGGCGTGTATCCTACAAACCAGGCATCATGAAGATTGTTCGTTGTACCGGTCTTGCCTGCCACCGGCCGGTTCAATGCTTTGATCCTGTGTCCGGTTCCGTGCTTGACCACACCCTCGAGAAGACTGGTCATGATATAGGCTGTATTTTTTTCGATGACCTTTTCTCTGATAGGACTCGATTCCTCGATAACATTTCCGTCTCTGTCCTCGATCTTTGTTATAAAAACAGGGCTTACAAGATAACCGAGATTGTTAAAAACCGAATACGCCTTGACAAGCTCCAGCAAAGATACACCCGAAGATCCCAAAGCTATTGAAAGATCCCTGTTCAGTTTTGATGTGATTCCAAGTTTTCCGGCATAATCTATAGCGTAATCAATGCCGATATCTTTTAAAATTTTAATGGTTACAACATTTCGTGATTTTGCAAGGGCATCGCGAAAAAGTGTGGGACCAAAAAATTTTTCCTTGTAATTTCTGGGTTTCCACGTAAAGTCATGTTCCGTATCCTGATACACAATCGGTGAATCGATAATCATGGTTGCAGGGGTATATCCCTTGTCAAGGGCTGCTGCATATATTATGGGTTTAAACGCTGAACCGGGCTGCCGCCTCGACTGGACGGCCCTATTGAACTGGCTCTCTCTGAAATCCATTCCACCGACCATTACCTTCACATAACCGGTTTCCGACTCTATGCACAAAAGAGCGGCCTGAGCCTTTGGAACCTGCTCCAGATCAAGCCACCACCGGTCTGTATTAAACAGTTTATTTTTAACCTTAACAAGTATAACATCACCCACGGACAAAACCTCTCCGGGATGTTGAACTCTGGCTTGGAAATAGGTAACTTCGGGATCAGGCTTTCTTGCCCAGCGCATGTCCTCAATTCTTATGATTCCCAGAGTATTGCCGATTCGAACCACTACCGTATCATTCTTGTTGTTTACCTCTATCACAACGCCTTGTGTGATCTTTCCCTCTTCAAGGGGCGCTTTTTCCGCCTCGGTCTGAAGCTCTTTTGAAAACGATTCGATCTCTTCCGGCTGTAAATGCTTTATCGGACCCCGATATCCTTGGCGTTTGTCCAGGGCATATAGCCCCTTTTCTATTTCTCCCCGCGCAATCTTTTGCATTTCAATATTCACCGCAGCATAAATTTTGAGCCCCTCCTTGTATAAAATGTCGTCACCGTATTTATTTGAGATATAACGCCTGATGTGCTCGGTATAAACGGGGACTTCTTCTATGTACCAGTTTTTCCTTGGCTTAATATCAAGCTTTTTATTGATTGCTTCCGTGGCTTGAATATTGGTGATAACGCCTTCCTCAACCATCCTGTTTAAAACATATATCTGACGCTGCTTTGCCCTTTCCGGATATCTGAAGGGAGAGTATCTGCTCGGCGCCTGGGGCAGGCCGGCCAGGATCGCACATTCTGCCAGGTTCAATTCCTGAGCGGATTTTCCGAAATAATTCTCGGAAGCCGCTTCCACCCCATATGCGCCATGGCCCAGATAAATCTGACTTAAATACAGAAACAGAATTTCATTCTTGGCAAACTTTTTATCAATGCGGTATGCAAGAATGGCTTCTTTTATTTTGCGGGAATAACTTCTTTCCGATGTCAAAAAAAACGATTTTGTAACCTGCTGGGTAATTGTACTACCGCCCTGAACAATGGTTCCGGCCTCGATGTTCTTAAAAAACGCCCTGATAATACTTAAAATATCTATTCCTTTGTGTTTATAAAATCTTGCATCCTCAGCCGCAATAAAAGCTTCCTTAAGCATTTCAGGCATTTGGGATAGAGGGATCACGATTCTCCGTTCTTTGAAAAATTCAGCGATCTTTCGGGTGTCGTCTGAATACACGGTTGTGATGATAGGAGGCCGGTAATCGTTTAGCGAAGATATTTTAGGAAGATTTCTGCCCAGGTAAAAATAAACCCCGACAGCTCCAACCATACCGGACATCACCATAAAAACAGAAACCCAAATAAAACATCGGGCGATTTTTACAAAATTTCCCCCCTTATCTCGCCGGACTCGCTTTTTAAGTATCTTAGAAGTTTTTTTGCGTTTTAGCATAATTCCTGTACGTGAAACGGATCAAATTCGTGGTTTTTGGCCGTGTTGTTTCATAAACTTAAATTCTTATCAAATATCGATCTGTTACGCAAGGTGCTTGACAGCCCCAAAATTTATCGCCTGTTTTACTCATTACCGCAATTGTCAAAATTCAACAAATCTCTTTACATGGTTGCTTATTTGCAATACATGGTAATAATCGAACTTGACCGGATCGGAATTCAACAGGAATATCCGAATATCTGTTAACGAAATCAAGTTTAACTCAATTCAAGTGCTTTGTATATTGAAAATTAATTAAAAAACATAACACCTTTCCGGCATTGTTCCGCCAAGGTTCCGCAGCGGGACCCCATGATGTCGCTTAGCGCCTAAAGGAGGAAAAGTGATGAATGCTAATTTGCCTGTTTCCTTAAAAGCAGTGGACCGTGTTGAAATTCTAACCCTTATAGACAATTATATTGATCTGTTGCTGCCGCCCTCGGAAATTATCACCCGTCCCCCGCTGGCAAAGGACGGCAATATTCTGGGTGATACCCTTCTGGCAGAACATGGGCTGTCCCTTTTGATTGCCGTAACTCAAGGAGAAACCAAACACACCGTCCTTTTCGACACGGGTTACACCAAGGTGGGCGTGCTCCATAATATCGAACAACTGCGGGTAAATGTTGAGGAGATAGAATCCATTGTCATAAGCCACGGTCACATGGACCACACCGGCTCCCTTTACGGCATTCTCGACAAAATACCCGGGACGATTCCCCTGGTGGTTCATCCCGGTGCATTTGAATATCCTCGCTATACCCGCACCCCGGACGGCAGCACGCGTCTTTTTCCCCGAACCCTGGTAAAAGATGAACTTGAACAGAAAAATGTTGAAATCGTGGAAAGCAAAGCACCGACACTGATCGCCGATGATATGATCATGGTAACCGGAGAAGTGGAACGAACAACGGAATTTGAAAAGGGAATGCCCAATGCCCTTATAGAAAAAGACGGAGAATTAGTATTTGATCCGTTTGTCGACGATCAGTCCATTGTCGTTAAACTCAACGGAAAAGGTTTGGTCGTTATTTCCGGATGCGCCCATGCAGGTATTATTAATACCATTATGTTTGCACAGAAAACAACCGGGGAAAAGAATATTCAGGCAGTGCTGGGAGGGTTTCATCTTTCCGGACTGTTTTTTGAAAAAATTCATGACAAGACCATCGCGGAATTTAAAAACTTGAATCCTCAAGTGTTAATCCCCATGCATTGTACCGGGTGGAAAGCTATCCAGCGATTACAAGAAGAATTTCCGTCAAGTTTTGCGCTCAACAGTGTAGGGTCCAAGGTAACGCTTTCGTGATGCAGCATCCCTTTACAGGGGAGTTAATATAGAATTTTCAAGCCGTTGCGATTTGGATATTTTGCCATAAAGTTTCACTTTGGAACCTTGGCAGATTCAGGTTAAAAGATCATTCGAAATGTTTACCATGAAAAAATTACCGAAAACCCATCGAAATTTTTTTTTATCGTTTATCAAATGCGTTTGCATCATTTTTTGCCTATCGTTACTTGTGTTCCGGAGCAACACGAGTTCCGCCTCAACCATTAAAATCGGCGAGATCAACCCTCTTTCCGGCGGCTTGGCAAAAAATGGCATTGAGATCCATCAAGGGATCGAGGTTGCCGTGGCCGAGGCCAACGAGGCCGGAGGTATCGGCGGCAAGCAGCTGCAGCTTATCTCACGAGATGATCAAAGCCGGCCGGATGTAGCCATCTCCAGGGCTGAAGAATTGTGCTCCTGGGAAAAGGTGGCCGCGCTTACCGGCGGTTATGTCGATTCCCTGGTAGGGCCTGTCGCCGCAGTGGCTAAAAAATACCGGATTCCCTATGTGGCCAGCGCCAGTTTGCAAAAGGAACTGACACAGCATAACAATCCATACTTTTTCAGAGTTTCCCGCCTTCAGGGCTTTGTTGAACCGCTCTGCGGAATCCTGGCCCAACATTTTAAGCCCCAACATCTGGCCATTTTGCACGCCGCCACCCCCGGATCTACAGAACTGGCCCGTGACCTTGAACGTTGTCTTAAGACTCATGGCCTTAATGTACAACTGATTGAAAAATTCCGTCCGGGCACACCTGATTTCACACCGCTTATCGCAAAGCTGGCCGGCATGAACATTGACGTGATCGTTTCAGGCGGCTTTACGCCGGACCACATTCTTTTTGTGCGCCAGCTAAAAGAAAACAGAATATCACCCAAGGCATATATCGGCCCATTCGGTATTGCATATGAAAGCTTTATAAGAGAAATGGGTAAAGATGCCGATTACCTTTACAGCACCTGTGCCTGGAATCCGGGAATTACCCAGCCCGGTACGGAAGCGGCATCTAAAGCATTTATTCAAAGATTTAGCCGCATGTTCAACCAGGAGCCGAACACCACCAACATGCACGGGTATACCTCTGCCCGAGCTCTGATTGCGGCCATGCAAGCAGTGTTGCATAACGGCCTGCCCCTTACCGGTGATAATATTCGCATGGCATTGACAAAACTTAACCTGGTTCTCCCCATGGAGCATCTTGTTTTTGACAAAACCGGAGACCCTCTCCACTACAACCATAGGGTTGTCCAGATTCAGAAAGAAAAACTCGTGGTTGTCTATCCATCCGATCGAGCCGCCGAACAGGCGGTTTATCCAATGCCCCCATGGGATCAAAGATAACTTATGTGGACTACGGTTCTGATTTCGGGCATATCCCTGGGTTCCTTTTATATCCTGATAGCGCTTGGATTTGCACTGATCTTTGGAGTCACTCGCAACTTTAATCTGGCCCATGGCGAGCTGGTGGTATTAGCGGGCTATGTGGCCTACTGGCTCTGGAACGTCTATGGTTTGTCCTTTGTGTTAACATTTCCGGTCGCCATTCTGGTGCTGCTTTTGATATGCCTGGGGCTCAAACGCCTGTTTGCCCGGCTCAGTGAACCGTTGGAGCTAAATTCCATTGTCCTTAGTTTCGGAGTGGCCATTGTAATCCAAAACAGTATGCTTTTCCTGTTTTCCGGTAATTATCGACTCATTCGCATTCCATCCCTGAATAAGAGTTTCCACTTCCATGGGGTTTATATGAGTTACGGCCAGTTCACTCTGCTTCTATTGTCCCTGATTGTGATCTTCCTGCTTTATATAGTTATGTACCGAACGTATCTGGGAAAGGCGCTGAGAGCAACGATCCAGGACAAGGAAACGGCCGCTCTGTCAGGCATTAACGTGACGATCATGGGAACACTCGCTTTCTGTCTCGGTGCTGTGCTTATCGGTCTGGCAGGACCCCTTTACGGCTGCACACACTATCTTTATCCGTCAAGCGGAGGTGAAGTCACTTTGCTGGCCATTACCATTACAATTTTTGCTGGTGTGGGACGTCTTAGCGGAATCATCCTGGCAGGCTGGATTCTGGGACTGGCTGAATCTTTTACCGTAATACTCTGCGGATCCAACTGGCGTGAGATGGTTACTGCCGTTTTGTTGCTCACCCTGCTGGCTTTCAGGCCTCATGGCATTGTTGGAAATGGAGAACGATGAGCTATTATCGAAAATACAATGATTACTTCAAAAACAAAAAAATCTCGATATGGCTTCAATAAGGGTTTAAAGACGGATACCGTGGGTCTTTGGATGGCTTTATTCCTCCTGTTGCTGCTTCCGGTTCTGGTTCGGCACAATGACTACATTCTGCAAGTCTTTACCCATGCCCTGCTCCTGGCTACCCTGGCACTTGCCTGGAACATTCTGGGTGTAAGCGGTTCGATTTCCCTTGGACACGCCGCTTTTTTCGGTTCCGGCGCCTATGCTTCGGCCCTTTTAAGTCTTAATTTGGGTCTGTCTCTCTGGATCACCATTCCTTTAGCCGGATTTATCGCCACAGGCCTCGGTTTTATTATGGGTCTGATCTGCATACGCCTGAGGGGTGCTTATTTTGCCCTGGCAACTCTGGCCTTTATAGAACTTCCCAGGGTTATTACCGACAACTGGGATGAAGTGACCCGAGGCTCCCTGGGACTGGTAGGGCTGCCGGGATTTCCCTCGCTGCACCTGGGTCCATGGCATATCGATTTTGGTTCCAGTATCACGGCCTCTTATTATCTTATGGTTATTTATTTTCTGGTATTGCTGGGCCTGGTGGGATTTATATTTCGTTCCAATCTTGGTCTGGCACTTCAGGCCATCCGCGAAGAGGAAATCGCTTCCCAAGCCGTCGGCATTCAGGCGAACAGCTTTCGATTGTTTTCTATGCTGCTCAGCGCCTTTTTCACCGGAATCAGCGGCGCCTGTTATGCACATCTGGTCCGATATATCAACCCGGGCCTGGTTTATGGTCTTCATTTCTCCGCCATACCCATGATCTTTGCTATTTGCGGAGGCCGGTTCACCATTATAGGACCCGCTCTGGCTGCGCTAATTATTTATCCTTTGGATCAGTTCATTTTCCATCCTCTGATTCCGGCGGGCCATGAGTTCCTGTATGGGGCGGTGCTCATCTTTGCTGTTCTATTCATGCCGGCAGGGTTATGGGGAAGCATACATAGAACAACAAATCGAACCCTCCGTGCCAAATAACCCGTTTTGTTTATTGGGATTTGGAATTTATTTACTATCTAGTGTCCATCCATAAATGAGGATTTTTGTTCAAGATCAAGCCTCCGGCCCATAGGGCCTACGCCCCGGAGGGGCATGTGAAAAAAATAACCACAGGCATATGTTTAATATTCCGAGGATTATTTTTTGAACATAACGCAGAGATTGGGCAAAAAGACCATTTATGGATGGACACAAGCTAAACGGGGAGACTTGTTCATGTTGTTAAGCAATTTAAAAGAAAATCAGACTGCAAGAATCGTTCATATCGGAGGTAACGGGGCTCTGCGTAGAAGAATACTTGAAATGGGGCTCCTTAAAGGTTCCGAGGTCTATGTTGAA
>JBARSG010000624.1:0-2808 GCA_049644625.1 Desulfobacterales bacterium
TTGGAGTGGTGGAGTAATGGAAGAAACCCCTTTTTTCATCGCTCTCAGAAAACAGATCCCTGGAGAAAATCTGAAAATTTAAAGCTCTTTTTTTTAAATCAACACTCCAATACTCCATTACTCCATTACTCCGGTTGATTTATACGGGCAGAGCCATTGATCTCTGACCTGGCTCTCCGAGGCGTAGGCTCTACGAACCGGAGGCCCAGAGGACCAGGTTCTCGATGTAAAAACAAAGGGGGCATTATGAGCATAAAAGTGGGTATAAACGGTTTTGGAAGGATAGGACGCCTTGTTTTCAGGGCCTTGATCGATCATGCTGGCCTGGAAGTCACCGGGATTAATGATCTCATGGATTCAGCCACAATGGCTCATCTTCTTAAATATGATTCCGTGCACGGCACTCTTAATCTGGAAGTAATCGGAAAAGACGGTTCCATTGAAGTGGGTGGGAAATCCATTGCCGTTAGCTCGGTTAAAGATCCCGCCACTCTTGGCTGGAAAGACCTGGGCGTGGACATTGTTGCAGAATGCACCGGTCTTTTTAGAGATCATGAAAGCGCATCAAAACATCTTTCCGCCGGTGCACGAAAAGTCATAATATCCGCGCCTGCTCAACAGCCCGATATTACTATCGTCATGGGTGTCAACTCAAACCAGTATGACCCCAGAAATCACCACATTATATCCAATGCATCCTGTACCACCAACTGTCTTGCACCCATAGCCAAGGTACTTCTTGAAAATTTCGGGATCAGGAGCGGCCTGATGACAACCATACATTCATACACAGGGGACCAGCGCCTCCTGGATTTTCCTCACAAGGATCTGCGAAGGGCCAGGGCGGCCGCAATGTCAATGATTCCCACGACCACCGGTGCGGCCAAGGCCGTGGCTCTGGTGCTGCCGGAACTCTCCGGCAAGTTAAACGGTCTTGCCATTCGCGTCCCCACACCGAATGTATCGATTGTCGATTTTGTTGCAACTTTGGAAAAGTCAGGTGTCACGGTCACTGATGTAAACGCCGCCCTTAAAGAGGCATCGGAAAAATCACTTGCAGGCATACTTGGATATAGCGATCTTCCGCTGGTATCCTCTGATTATAATGGATCGACATTATCCTCTATTGTCGATGGACTGACCACCTATACCGTCGGCAACATGGTCAAAGTGCTATCCTGGTACGATAATGAATCCGGATACTCAAACCGGATGGTAGATCTTGCAGCCATGATTGCTTCACAGCTGTAAATACAGATTGAAGATTTTCGATTGAATATTGAAAATTAATAAAGGCGTTCGACCCTTAAATAGTAAATCTTCAATATTCAATCTTCAACCTGAGACCTTTGAAAAACGTTCAATTTTATTCAAGGCCAAGGAAGGCGAAAATTTTAACCACCCCAGAGAAATAGGCTTCGCATTTCACAGGGCAGGCAGACATACATTTAAGTATTTCGAGGATTAAAATTTGAGCCTGACACCGGGATTGGACAAAAGGGGGCGTTTTTCAAAGGTCTCAAATGGGGATCAATTGATGAATAATCGCACACCGCTTATCGCCGGAAACTGGAAAATGTTTAAAACCTGTCCCGAGGCTGTTGAAACTGCCGGACAGCTTGTAAAGCTCTTAGCCGCGACCACGGATATCGATGTGATGATTGCGCCGCCGTTTACAGCTCTCGCACCGGTATCTGATGTTGTCAGGGGGAGCTCTGTTTCCCTGGGCGCTCAAAATCTATTTTGGGAAACCCAGGGAGCCTTTACCGGCGAAATATCACCTGCCATGCTGGTTTCGGCAGGATGCAAATATGTTATTATCGGCCATTCCGAACGCCGCCAACATTTCAACGAAACCGACGAAACCGTCAACAAAAGAATACAGGCCGCCGTTAATAATGATCTGATACCGGTTATGTGCGTTGGAGAATCTGAAAAAGAACGGGAATCAAAAGACACGTTTTCCGTACTTGACAAACAGGTAAAAAAGGGGTTAGAGGGGTTTTCTTCGAACGATTTGAAAAGGCTGGTTATCGCATATGAACCGGTCTGGGCCATCGGAACCGGTAAAACCGCGACTTCCGGTCAGGCTCAGGAGGTTCATCAGTTTTTACGCTTCATGGTTGAAAAAAGTTTCGGGAATATGCTTGCCAAATCTATTAGAATACTGTATGGGGGAAGTGTTAAACCGAATAATATCGCAGAGCTCATGGCAATGCCCGATGTTGACGGAGCACTTGTCGGCGGCGCTAGCCTCGACCCTGAGACATTCAGCAAAATCGTTCGGTTTAAAGAATAATTCTGAATAAACAATTATGACAATATTTCTAATAATAATGCATGTAATCGTCTGTATTGCCCTTATTATGATCGTCCTTTTGCAGACCGGGAAAGGCGCTGACATGGGCGCTGCTTTTGGAGGGGGATCAAGTCAGACCCTTTTTGGGAGTTCAGGCAGTTCAACGTTTTTGGGCAAAATGACAACCGTAGCGGCTGTCGTCTTTATGATAACTTCTCTGGGATTGGCTTATCTGTCCGGTCATAGTATGAAAAATTCAATTATGACGGACAAAAAAGCACCCATAGAACAAAAAGCTGCACCAGTAGAGCCTGAAAAAAGCGCTCAACCTGAGCCGGAAACCTCGCCGCCTGCAAAACCTGCTCAGGCCCAATAAGGTTCCAATAGCTTTATTTAATGCCGGAGGGTGTTCAGCAAACAAATAGTTGGGTTTACGTTGACGATATACAAATGTGCCGAAGTGGTGGACTTTGGTAGACACGCTATCTTGAGGGGGTAGTGGGTAACCC
>JBARSG010000625.1:0-3593 GCA_049644625.1 Desulfobacterales bacterium
GGCTACAACGATACGCTTAAGGTCATATTTGGCTCCTTTCGTTTTGGTGTTGATGTTGTCTAAGCTAAAGAGTTATTATACATTTCTGTTTATCATGTAAATTATAATAATATACAAAAAGGTTGTAAAATGTTATGTCTTTAAATTTCATATACCTTGTCATTACATGAGATGTTATGTAATGTCCATAGGTTGTGATGCTATTTAGTGCCTGAACGAAAACTGTCTTTTCCGCCAATATCTGTGTCAGACTCAAATTTTAATCCTCGAAATACTACCAGTATTACTGTGGTTAAAATTTTCGTCTTCCTTGATCTTAACGAAAAATCCTAGTTTTCGTTCGGGCACTAAATAGATACTACAGGGAGATTCAATTTAGTGAAACAGTATTCCATAAGTCCTGATGGTGAAAAATTCCAGTTGCCTGAGCCGGATGACTATGCAAGGGAATTCGAACGGCTAAAGAATATAGTACATGACCAGCAAGACAAGGGTCGTGAGATCGTGGTGGTTATGGGGGTAGGATTTGTCGGCGCTGTAATGGCTGCGGTGGTGGCTGATACGGAAGATGAAAATGGCAATCCTCTCAAGTTTGTTATTGGAATGCAGCGGCCGAGCACTCGCAGCTACTGAAAAATTCCCTTGCTGAATCGAGGATTGTCTCCTGTACAGGCCGAAGACCCGGAGGTATTGCCAATGATCCGCCGCTGCGTTAATGAGAAAGAGACTCTTACAGCCACGTTCACTTACGACGCCCTGAAGCTTGCAGATGTGGTGGTTGTAGACGTTCAGTGTGATTACCTGAAGGAGTCTTTGGGTGATGTGAAGAACGGGCAGGCGGACATGGCCGCATTGGAGATATCCTTGGAGATCATCGCCGAACACATCACTCCTGATGCCCTTGTGCTGATCGAGACAACCGTTGCCCCTGGTACCACCGAGCAGGTGGCTTATCCCATTATGAGGAAAGTGTTTCGCAAACGCGGTATTGAAAGCGATCCCTTGTTGGCCCATAGTTTTGAAAGAGTGATGCCCGGCAAGCATTATGTTGCCAGCATCCGCGATTTTTGGAGGGTTTGCAGCGGAACCAACCAAGAGGCCACCAACCGGGTGGTAAAATTCCTCGAGGAGGTGATCAATACGGATGAGTATCCTCTGACTGTATTAAGTCGCCCCATTGAGTCGGAAACGGCAAAAATCGTGGAGAATAGCTTCCGCGCAACAATTCTGGCGTTCCTGGATGAGTGGAGCCTGTTCGCCGAACGAAATGGCGTAGATCTTATCAAAGTCCTCGAAGCCATCAGGGTCCGACCTACCCACAGCAACATTATTTTTCCAGGACCCGGCATAGGCGGGTACTGCCTGCCCAAAGACGGAGGGCTGGGAATATGGGCATACCGACACATTCACGGGTTTGAAGACGACATTTTCAAGATCACCCCCCTCGCTATCAATATCAACGATACCCGGGCATTGCACGTTGCCCAGCTTACCCGTGATGCACTCCGCAATATGGGTCGTCCGCTGGCGGCCGCCGAGATCCTGCTCCTTGGAGCCTCTTATCGCGAGGATGTTGGAGACACTCGATACAGCGGGTCTGAGTTGATCGTTCGTAGACTTACCGAAATGGGAGCTGAACTCAGGGTGCACGACCCCTATGTTCAGCACTGGTGGGAATTTGAAAAGCAGGATGAGTATCCTTCCCCCATGCGCAGTCTGAAAAGGTTCTTTCGCAACCAGGACAAACTTGCGGACCTGCGTGTTGAGCAAGACCTAAAGAAGGCGTTATACGGTTCCGATGCGGTTATTTTTGCCGTCAGACACAAGCATTATTTAGATCTGGACCCCGATAAAGTCGTTGAGACCGTGGGCGCGCCGCTGGCAATCATCGACTGCTTCGGTATATTGGATGATACTCAAATCAAGCGCTATTTCGAACTTGGCTGTGAGGTCAAGGGGTTGGGGCGAGGCCACGTCAAAAGGATTAAGGATCAGGTGCGAGCCGAAAGAGAGGAAATGCTGCTGGCATTAAGCGCCGGGCGCCAAGCGGATAGCACATAAAGCGCCGGGCGCCGGAATTGGGCAAAAGGGGGCGTTTTGCAAAGGTCTCAAAGCGTGGACTTCGGGGTACTCGCAAAATGCGAGGATGGTTCGCAAGACCGTTTTGCATACCCGAGCAAAGGAACAAAAGCTTCCTTTCTCAAATCGTCAATTTTCAATCCAAACTATCCAATATTATTAAAATTGGCCCACAAACGGATTAAATCGCTTTTCACTGCCGATGCTTGTTTCCGGGCCGTGCCCTGAAAGGACCCTCACATCATCGTCCATTTTGAAAAGTTTGGTTTTAATGCTTGATATAAGGGTGTTAAAATCTCCGCCGGGAAAATCGGTGCGCCCGATGGAACCGGCAAAAAGCGTATCTCCCACAAAAACGATTTTATCTGTATACAGTGAAATGCCCCCCGGCGTATGCCCCGGCGTATGAATAACCTTTAACGTAATCTTCCCAAAAGAGACGGTGTCGCCTTCTTCAATGGTTTGATCACATGGGGGCGAATTTTTTACTGAAATTCCAAAAACAGCGGCATTGGATGAAAGCATGCCCAGCATGGGGGCATCAAGGGGATGGATCAGGATGTCTGCGCCGGTTGCATCTTTTATTTTTCCGTTTGCACTGACATGATCAAAATGGCCGTGTGTATCGATGATATATTTTACTTTTAACTCGGAATCTGCAAGAGAAAGCAGAATTCTGTCGGCATCCCCCCCGGGATCGATGACAACAGCTTCCTTTGTTTCTGCACATCCGAAAATAAAACAATTTGCCATAAGCGGCCCAACAACAAGTTCTTTAATAATCAACACAGCCTCCTTTGAGTCCGGATTTTTCCCGTTTGGTTTTAGTGAATAGTATCCTTTACATGAATCTCTTTTTTTTCAAGTGCGATGCGGATGCTGTCGAGAATTCCATTGATAAAAGCGCCTGATTCTTTAGTGCCGAATTTCTTTCCGATGTCAATCGCCTCGTTGATGGATACTTTATATGGAATATCATGGCAGTAAAGCAGTTCATATACGGCAATTCTCATTGTGTTTCTGTCAACGCAGGACATGCGGCTGAGCTTCCAGTTGTCGGAAAAACGTTCGAGGATCGAATCGATTTCACCTTTGCCCTGAATAACACCCTTTACAAGCTTAAGAAAAAAGGGAAGCATTTTCTTTGGAGGAGAAAAATTGTCACAGAAGCTTTCGAGCATCTCATCTGAGTCATTCTGACTCATATCCATATAAAAGAGCGCCTGCATGGCAAGTTCTCGTGACTTGCGACGGTTTCCCATGGTTATGCCCGGTCGACAACCTCAATCAAATTTGCCATCTCAACAGCAGCTATTGCAGCATCCCATCCTTTATTGCCGGCTTTTGTTCCGGCACGCTCGATGGCCTGTTCGATGGTGTCGGTCGTCACAATGCCAAAAATAACCGGAATTCCGGAATCGAGACTGACCATGGCGATTCCTTTGGACACTTCAGCGCTGACATAATCAAAATGTGGCGTTGCGCCCCGAATCACGGCACCCAGACAAACAACG
>JBARSG010000626.1:0-9104 GCA_049644625.1 Desulfobacterales bacterium
CCATTATCCTTTTAACATTATTTACAAAGGTTATTCTGTGGCCGCTTGGGAATAAGAGTTATAAATCAATGGCTGAAATGAAAAAAATTCAGCCGCTTATGGCGGAGATCAAGGAAAAATATAAAGATGACAAGAAAAGAATGAATGAAGAGGTTATGGGGTTGTACAAAACATACAAAGTAAATCCCATGGGCGGATGTCTTCCCATGGTTGCACAGATTCCTATCTTCTTTGCCCTATATCGGATGTTGTACGAAGCCATAGAATTGAGGCACGCCCCATTTTTCTGGTGGATTAATGATCTGTCCGCTCCGGATCGTCTTTTTAGGTTTGATGTTTCCATTCCTTTTATGCAGCCGCCGTACGGCCTCCCGGTTTTAACCATAATCATGGGTGCCTCCATGTTTATACAGCAGAAAATGTCGCCACCCATGGGTGATGCCACTCAAGCCAAAATGATGATGATGATGCCGTTAGTTTTTACCGTCATGTTTATCAATTTTTCTTCGGGACTCGTTTTATACTGGCTTGTAAATAATATAATATCAATGGCTCAACAGTACTATATTCAAAAGAAAAAAGCTTAATCACGGAGGTTATATAATGTCGCATTGTGTGGAATTTGAAGATAAAAATGTCGAAATGGCTGTCAAGAAGGCCTGTGAAGAACTAAATATGCCCCGAGAAAAGCTTAAACATGATGTTATTTCTTATGGTTCCACCGGCATTTTTGGACTGGTTGGGACTAAGAAAGCACGAATTCGCGTTACATTACCGGAGCCGTCCCCAAAAGTCGTTTTTGAAACATCAAATAAAGAGCAGCAAAATGAAAATTCTTATGAACAAACTGCAGAAAGTGTGGATTCACAGATAGAAATATCACATGATGTGGGTGCGGATCACGGTGTCGATGATGATCCAAAGGAACTCGGCCGGGAAGCTTTGCAAAAGATAATCGATTTGATAACCACTGACGCAACAATATCGATTGAAGAGCATTCTAATAGAATTGTTTTCAATGTGCGAGGCGGAAACTCCGCTGTTCTTATCGGGAAACGCGGGCAAACCCTTGAGGCGATTCAATATCTCGCGGAGAAAATTGTCAACAAGAACAGAAAAGGACGGGTCGGTATCCATATAGACGTGGAGGGCTATCTTGAAAAGAGACGAATGAACCTTCAACGGCTGGCCGTAAGGATGGCGGAAAAAGTAAAAAGCACCGGAAAACCTGCAGCAATCGGTCAAATGAATGCTCACGATCGAAGAATCGTACATATCGCCCTGCAGGATGACAACATGGTTAGAACTCAGAGCAAGGGAGAAGGTTTTTTAAAGAAACTTGTCATATTTCCAAAAAAAAATTCTTCCCGAAAGCAAAAATGAACTTAGGGGCTTTGCACCGATTGGAATAATGGGATATAGATCTTAAAGGAATGTTTTCTGTATTAGATCCTTTATCAAGATAAATTTTATAATAACCTAATTTTCCATTTTCCCATGACCCGGAATTCCAACATTAAAATTGTGAGCGAAGCGAACCAAGCGATATCGGTTAAATCAGCATAACCGGATATTTTAAAAAAAATTTTGGTTAGTTTGTTCCGGAATATTCAGGTTGGAAATGGAAATCCGGCGTATAAAAAATGGACATCGCTACTATCGCTGCTATAGCGACGCCGACCGGTAGAGGCGGAATCGGGATTATTAAAATTTCAGGTAAAAATGCTTTTCCTATTGCTGCATCTATTTTTCAAAAATCCGCACCGTTAACTGATGATCCCATGAAAAAAGGCAGACCACCTTTTTTTTCTTTAAAGTCCCATCACCTTTATCATGGTCATATCGTGGATAAGGAAAAAGGAAGGGTTCTTGATGAGGTTCTTTTGTCGGTGATGTTGGCCCCTCATACTTACACTAAAGAGGATGTTGTTGAAATAAACACCCATTCAGGGCCTGTTGTATTGACGTCGATTCTTGAATTAGTTTTAAAAAATGGTGCAAAACTGGCCGAACCGGGGGAGTTTACAAAAAGAGCCTATCTAAACGGAAGGATTGATCTGACACAGGCCGAAGCGGTTATAGATATTATCAATTCAAAGACCGAAAAAGCATTAGAAATAGCAACTTCCCATATAAAAGGCGGTTTAAAGACAAAGATTGAATCCATAAGGAGCGCCTTGCTTGATATTCTGGTGGAGACAGAGGCCGCCATAGATTTCTTGGATGATGCCGGAGAAATCCTTAATTCGGACAGAATAATCAAGATACTGGAGAGGCGGGTTGTTGATGATTTAAAAGAGCTTATTGAGAAATATGAAAATGCACATGTTTTAAGAGATGGCCTTAAAATGGTTGTTGTCGGAAGGCCCAACGTGGGCAAATCGAGCCTCATGAACCGATTGATTCAGGAAGATCGGGCAATTGTCACTCCTATTCCCGGCACGACCAGGGACCTGATCGAAGAAACGTTGAATATCCACGGGATTCCGGTAATAATTGCAGATACCGCCGGTCTTCACGAAACCGATGATCCGGTTGAAGTCATCGGTATTGAAAAGGCGCAGGAATATATCAGGGATTCTGATCTGATTCTTTTCATGGTAGATGCCAGTGATCCGTTAACCGATGAAGATTATAACATATATAAAACCATAAGAAACAAACAGCTGATACTCGTAATTAACAAGTCGGATCTTGTGGAAGATGATTTTGAACCAGCGGTTCCTGGTTCATGGGGGGCACTGCCGAGGATTAAAATTTCAGCCCTTTACGGCACGGGGCTGAGCGAGCTAAAGGATTTAATCGTGAATCTTTCTGTCGGGGAAAATGGTCTTGAGGTTCAAAATACAATCATTCCCAACTTAAGACATAAGATGGCCCTTGAGCGAAGCTTGCGGCTTTGTGTCGATGCGGTCGAAGAAATACGAAAGCAGACATCTTTTGAATTTATTGCCATTGATATTAAGGAAGCCATAGACAGTCTCGGTGAAATAATAGGTGATACCGCAAAAGAAGATGTGATTGACCAGATTTTCAGCCGGTTTTGTATCGGAAAATGATGTTTCACGTGAAACAAATTTGGAGTTAAATTATGAAAATAGACTTTACGCCATATTTTGAGAAATACCAAGAAATTGTAATCAAAGCCGATGAATTGTTTGCCAGGGTACAAAAAGACCATCCGGAATGTGTAAAATGTAAAATCAAGTGTGCAGACTGCTGTCATGCCCTGTTTGACCTTACGCTGATTGAAGCGATCTATATAACCTATCAGTTTAATAAACTTATCAAGGGCAAAGAAAAAACTAGGCTTATCGAAAAGGCCAATCGAGCTGATCGAAAAACGCACATGATTAAAAGACATGCGTATAAAGATAAAAAGGCCGGAAAGAGCGAGACGGAGATACTTATGGAGATCGCCGCCGAACGGGTCAGATGCCCTCTCCTCAATGATAATGAACTGTGTGACCTTTATGAATATAGGCCGATAACGTGTCGGCTTTATGGAATACCGACATCTATAGGAGGTCGCAGTCACACCTGTGGGAAATCGGGGTTTGTCGAGGGAAAACCGTATCCGGCGGTTAATCTGGATGCGATTCAAAAAAAGCTTTATGACATTTCAAATGAATTTGTCCGTGAAATAAAAACAAAGTACGTAAAAATGGCAGATATGCTTGTACCGTTATCAATGGCTATTCTTACAGACTTTAATGAAGAGTATCTTGGTATTGCAAGCTCGAAAAAAGCCAAAGAAAAACAAGGAAAGGAAAATGAAAAAAATCTCACCTGAAGAAGAGGAAAACAGAAAAAAGGCGATTTTCGAAAGCATGTCACCGAAACGACAGAAACATATCCTTAAAAAGGGATATGAAAACTGGGACCCGTTTCAGGAACCGAAAGATCCTATAGATATAAGAAAAGACAAAACAAAACGAACAACCCAGTCGCTTGTTCGGGAGTTTTTACAGACAAAAAATTTTGAAGAATACAACAATGCATATGGAAGGGGAGTATTTGAACTATGCCTCGGTCTTATCAATAATGATGACCGGTTCAAGGGGATGTATGAATTCTCAATCTGGTACCAGGAATTGCTAAAACAAGAAGGGCATGAATAACCGAAATCATAAATTTCTCTTGGACAAAATCAAAGTCCAACCATAAAACTCCACAAAATACCGGCACAGATCGCGGAACCGATAACACCGGAAGAATTGCAGGCCATTGCGTGCATGAGAAGGTAATTTTCGGGGTCCTCGGACTGACCCACCAGATGAACTTCTCGGGCCGAACCGGGAACAGCGGATACACCGGCAGCTCCCAAAAGAGGATTTATTTTTTCTTTAAGAAAAAGATTCATAATTTTAGCGAAAATGACCCCCGAAGCGGTTGCTATGCTGAAAGCCACGGCGCCAAGGAAGAAAATAGCCACAGATTTTCCAGTTAAAAAAACATCACCCTGGGTGCTGGCGCCAACGGTTAGCCCCAAAAGTATTGTCGCTGTATCTATAATAGCCGTGCGGGCCGTCTGGGCCAGTCGATCGGTTACGCCGCATTCTTTTAGAAAATTTCCAAAAAAGAAAGTTCCCAGAAGCGGTATGGAAGCCGGTGCGAGAAAACAGCAGAGCAAAACGCCTACCGCAGGGAAAATAACGCGTTCTTTCTTGGACACCAATCTAAGTTCCGGCATCCGGATCAACCGTTCCTCTCGGGTGGTCAGGAGTCTCATGATCGGCGGCTGGATTACAGGTATCAACGCCATATAGGAATATGCGGCGATGGCTATCGGGCCGATTAGATGAGGTGCGAGCTTGGCGGTTAAAAATATGGATGTGGGTCCGTCAGCGCCGCCGATTATGGCGATTGAACCGGCTTCCTTGGGCAAAAAGCCGAGTGCCAATGCACCCAAAAGCGTGAAAAATATTCCCATTTGAGCTGCGGCTCCCAAAAGCATAAGCACCGGCCGTGCCAGCAAAGAAGAAAAATCGGTCATTGCCCCGAGACCTAAAAAAACGATTGAAGGATAGAGGCCTGTAACAACGCCGAAATACAGATAGTGTAACACACTGTTGTTTTCATATATTCCAAGTCCAAATCCCTTAAAAAAAGGGACATTTCCCACTAAAATTCCAAACCCGATGGGAATAAGAAGGAGCGGCTCATAATGTTTTGCAGACCCAAGATATAAAAAGGTAGAGCCGACCACAATCATTATGATGTTTCGATAGTCAGCCAGATAATACCCGGTGTTTGATAAAAATTGATAAAATAGCTCCATTAATTAACCTTCAACGTTTTCATTATCATCATTTTCTGTGGGAGGATTCCAGGTAAAAACACCATCGCCATCAGGAATTAATATTTCAGATTCACGCAACGCTGTAAGTGTAATGTGCGGGTGTGGAAAATCATTTTCTCTTAAAATTTTATAAAGCTCGGAAAGATAAAAGGTTTCACCCAGCGCTTCAACCAGCGGTTTATAAAGCCGCACAATTTCATTAATGTCTGCAGGAAATGGTTTGGGTAATAAAAATCCGGGCTTGTCTTCGGGTGGTTCGACATCGGGCGTTTCCTGGTCTTGTTGAAAATCGACAGGTTTTTTTTCAAAAAACATCAAAACCTTATGAAGTTGAGAAATTACCAATGACAGCACCACAAGACCGGAAAAGACTATTAGAGCGCCCGCAAGGGCCATGGCCCAGCCGTTGTGAACGGCTATTGCTTGAAGACCGTACAATTTAATCCCCCGGCTTTAGATGTTTGGATAAAAAACTAAAAAAATCTTGACAAGAAAACATAATGCTTTTTTCGATCATACATTATAAAAAATGTCAACAACAAAGAACGGCGCTCTCTATCTATATGTTATGACAACGACTTTATAATGAATTAAGCCGGCAAAGAAAAACTTGTCGGGTCTTTTTTGCAAAGGCTTTATCTTGAGCCGGCCCTGCGATCCATAACCTGAGAGCTTTTTAGGAGCACGCCCCCGCTAAGAGCAATGAGGCTGCTTATCATAAACAGTTTAAACAAACCCATGGTTTCAAACAGATAGCCGTTAATAAAAAATCCAACCATTAAGCCAAGCCCATAAGTTATCGCATTATTTACTGCCTGCCCCAGCGTCTTGGTCTCATCAGGCGTTAATGAATCAACATATAAAATACTGGCCACATGAAATGTTCCGTAAGTAACCGCATGAAAAATCTGTAAAAGCAGGAGTGCCGCCGGAGATACGGCAAAAAAAAGTCCAAACCATCTTAAGGCCGCCACCATGAATGAAAAGACCAGAACATTATCCATGGAAAAGCGTTTGAATATGCTGTCCGATTTTATCATAACCAGAATTTCGGCAATCGAAGCCAGTGCCCATGAAATCCCGATAAATGTATTACCGTATCCCAGGTTTTCAAGATGAATGGAATAAAACCCATAATATGTTCCATGGCTCACCAGCATTAAAAATGCACAGAACAAAAAAACAGTAAAACGCGGTTTTAAAAGAACTTTGACATTTACGGAAAAAGAGGTCTGTTTTTTAATCTGAATATCGGGAATTTTTGTGGAAATGACAGCCTGTGCGATGGACACGGCAAAAATGAGCACAAGAATTATTTCAATGGAATAAAGATCTATTATCCTGCCCAGCACGATGACCGTGGTGATAAAAGCTATAGTACCCCATGCTCTTAATCTCCCATATCTCTTCTTCTCTGTACCCAATACATCCATGGTAAAGGCTTCCAGAAAGGAAATGATCGGGGAATAAAATATGCCGTAGAAGACAGCGATAGCAAGCATCGGCCAAAAATCTGTGGTATAGAAATAAAAAACCCATATCGCGGTACTGATGAAATTACATGAAATATATATCGGTCTTCTGATTTTAAAGCGGTCCGCCAAAGCTCCCCAGACAAGTGGAAATAAAACCAATGCCACCGACCGTATCGCCGACAGAGCGCCTATCTGAAAACCACTGAACTTGAGATGATAGCAGTATAAATTAAAATAGGGCAAAAAAATGCCCATCACACTAAAGTATAAAAAATACTGGGAACCGATAATAAATTTAAATGAATTTCCGAAATCTTTATCCATGTGTGTTTAGTACGGCATTTATAGACAAAAAACAATTTTTTTTGATTGCTTGCAACGCATTAACTTACCTTTACAAACTCATGGCAAGATGTTAATTTAATATAAATCCCCTATCGGCGGAATCTTACAGGTCCAACTGTTTCATGGACACAAAATTTTAAAATATACGGACAGTTCCCATAACAATTGATGCAAATTTTGGGCGAAAGGTATAACATGCCAGATATAGAGGATAAGTTTGCTGATTTTAAATCCGGGTTTGTGGCCATTGTGGGGGCGCCCAATGTGGGCAAATCCACGCTTTTGAACCAGATGCTGGGCCAAAAAATTTCCATTACCTCCAAAAAACCGCAAACCACCCGCAACCGTATCCTCGGTGTTTTACACAGACCGGGTTCACAACTTGTCTTCATCGACACCCCGGGGATCCATAAAGCAAAACGCCCGTTGAACATCAGGATTGTGGAGACAGCGCTTTCAGCGTTAGGAAATGTGGATATTATCCTTGTTATGGTTGATGTGGCAAATCCGGACCCGGATTCGGAAGCTTTGCTGGTAAAAAAACTCGAAAAAATAAAACAGCCGGTTGTTCTTGTCCTTAACAAGACAGATCTGGTTAAAAAACCGGCACTCCTTTCAATCATAGATAAATGGGCAAAGGTGTACATATTTGAAGCCATAATTCCGATCTCCGCCATACTTGGCGCCCAGATTGAAGATCTGATTGACGCCATGGAGGCGCTGCTGCCCAAAGGCCCGCCATTTTTTCCCGAAGACACCCTGACCGATTTGCCGGAACGTTTTATTGCCGCTGAAATGATCCGTGAACAGGTTTTCCGCTTAACCGATCAGGAAATACCTTATTCCACCGCCGTAACCATAGATTCATTTTCCGAAGAGAAAAAAGGGGGGCTTGTAAAAATTCATGCAACCATTCATGTTGAGCGGACGTCACAAAAAGGGATGATCATCGGCAAAAACGGGAGCAAGCTGAAAATGATCGGTACGGAAGCAAGAAAAGAAATAGAACGGATGGTGGGGACCAAGGTCTTTCTCAAGCTCTTTGTCCGGGTGCATAAAAACTGGGGAAAAGATGCCAAGGCACTTAGAAAATTCGGCTACTAATGATTTTGTCTTATCATCCCTGCTTTGAAGCAGATAAAAATATACTCTGTGCCGGGCGGGAGCCGGCCGCTGATGACCTTGCGGCAATTACGGCTGCCCATGCCGTGATCCTGCCCCAGGGATGCCGTCGATCCCTGTACGAAATGGCCCATAACAACTGCAGACATGTGTTTCCTAATTTTGATTCAAGATTCCAATACGCGGGTAAAATCGGTCAGGTTCGACTATTTCAGGAAAAAAATGTACCTCATCCAAGAACCGAAACCTATCTGAATCTCAACAAATTTGCCGAACACTATGGGGGTTTTACCGCAACGCCGGCATTTGATCTTCCGTTTGTATTCAAATTCGACTGGGGAGGGGAAGGGTACCAGGTTTATCTTATACAATCCGCCTCGGAATTTAAGGATATTTTGCAAACCGCCAGGGACTATGAAGACAACGGCCATACCGGATTTATAATTCAGGAATATATCCCTTCAAACAACCGGTCGTTGAGAGTTGTGGTCATCGGCCAAACCGTTGTTTCTTACTGGCGGGTTCAAAGCAACACCCGGAATTTTTGCTCAAATCTTGCCAGAGGAGCGGTTATCGACGCCCAGGCCGATCCGGAGTTGCAGGCCTTGGCGGTGACATCGGTAAAGGCTTTTTGTTCTCGGACCGGGATCAACCTGGCCGGCTTTGACCTGCTTTTTTCATCCCAAAGAAAACGCAGCATACCGCTTTTTCTTGAAATAAACTATTATTTCGGCAGAAGGGGTCTGGGGGGGTCCGAAAGATTTTATGAAACATTAATTGCGGAAATCGAAAAATGGCTTGACCGGATCGGTCTAAGATCGGCCCGAACTTTTTGAGTATGGAACCATTTGCAATAGATC
>JBARSG010000627.1:0-1790 GCA_049644625.1 Desulfobacterales bacterium
TTCTTACTCCGTGCCCTCCGTGCCTCTGTGGTAAATTGTCTGTCTGTCTCTTTGGTAAAGTAAAATTTATTCAGGCAGGTACTCAGATAAAATCGGATGAATCACCCCCACAAACCCCTGCAACCGCTCCTCCGCGTCTTCAAGCTCTTCTTCCTCATACACCGGCGTAATCACCCGAACCAGCGCACCGTCGGTCCGTTGCCTCGTGAGCGCATCCCAGAAGGTGTAAAATTTCAATTCATACGCATTGGTCAAAATGCGTCCGCGCTGCGGGAACCAGTAGTAGGAAAGCTGCCGGTAATCGTTTTTTTGCATGAAAGCGCGGTTTACTTTCATGGTTTCGGGATTGTGATCTTTTAACGGTATTGAAACACCCCCGGCCTGTTTAAAGATCCACCCACCGCCGGGAAGACAGGTTGCCGGCGAGTGGATAGATTCACCCTTGCGCTGGCTTTCATAATAGGCCACGTATAAATTAACGTTTTCACGCCTTTTATTCTGATAGTCAACGATCACATAATCACTCAAATCCAACGCGTCGATAAACTCCTGCTCCATGCTCTGCCGAATTCCGTCCCACTCCCCTACCCTCATGGGAAACTGATCAAAAGACTTGTTAATGGGAATCTTCTCCCGAAATTCAACCCCATGGGACAGCGCCAACGTGGCACTCAACAATATCACCGCCACCACAAACTGAGGCTGAAAAAAGGCTGCCAGGCCTTTTTTCGTTTGAGGTTTGAGGATCGCTTCGCTTGAGGTTTGAGGCAAAGCGCCTTCGGCCTCCAACCTCTCACTTCCAACGGCGCAGCCCTCCCCTCCAACCTCCAACCTCTGACCTCTATCCGCATAGCGGCTCCCTCCATCCGCAAAGCGCTCCCCTATCGCCGCGTAGCGATGGCCTATCGTTCTAAATTTACCCAGTGGAATCCCGGTCATCGGGTTCACCGCAGGTGTATTCCTCCGGGGCGATCTAAACCCCACAAGCGCCCACATTTCGACTAAAAGAATCCCGAGCGCCGTCATAAATATAAACCACCCGGAAAAGTCATGAAAAAACCCTTCCGCCACTTTCTTACCCCAAATCGGATACAAAATCCCCACCGCAGCAATGCGAAGGCTGTTCACAAAAATGGAAATGGGAATAGTGGATATAACCAGAACTATCTTCTTCCACCAGGTAGCCTTGAAAAAATACGCCAGCAAAATACCCAGCACAATCAAAGGTATCAAGTACCTCAACCCACTGCACGCATCCACCACCTGCAATTGTGTAAATCCCAGATCAATGATATTCCCTTCCCGAAAAGCGGACATCCCTAAAAGCTGCATTCTATAAACACCTAGCTGGGAAGAAATTAAGTTTAAAAATAGAGACAGTCTAAAATATATAAAATCAGGGGGGGGGAACATCGTAATGATAAAAAAGATTGGAAAGACAATAATCTTGAACTTTTTCCATCCAAAATGCATCAGACACAGCCCTATCAAAACAAACCAGGAAGATAGAAAGAGCATGTAAAACTCACCTCCCAGTTCTCCAAGCCAGAATAATAATAATCCAGCTAAGAGCACCGTAAGGCCTGTCCAGGAAGGATTTGAAACAGCTTTCAGCAAGGCATCTCTCTTTTCCCAGATTAGATACAGAACAATCAAAGGAATTAAGTAGCAGTAAGTGTAATCATCCTTCACCCAGCCATGCATTATTAGATGGACAAATGTAGTGTAATATACGCCTAAAAACAAAACCCCATATAGAGCTGTCTTGGCCCAAAAAAACGGTTTTAATG
>JBARSG010000628.1:0-15930 GCA_049644625.1 Desulfobacterales bacterium
TCTCTTTCCAACCGACTGAAACTTGTGCTTAAGCACCCGTAAGCCCGAGCCGCGCCAGAGTTATTAAGAACAATTCGTCGCTAAATTATCCCATCGATTTTTTAAGTCATAATTTCATTCGGTTCGGGCTAACGCGTGCTAAAGCCCTTCAAACAGTCAGTCGGTTTCCAAGAGAAACACGCCGTCGCTATGCTGCACCGAAATCAAATGCGTTTACCCTGCGCTGTGGGAAATACGAAACCGATCGGGAGAGGCCGGGTGAGGAGGGATAAAAAAATAAACGATTGACTAATTCAATTAATTTTGAAATTTTCGGAAAGATGACCGGATAAACGAGCACACGGTAAATAAATAGCCTGGCAACAAAGCAAAGACACGGCTGTGTCTTATTCCGGAAGGTGGAGCATCAATACAATGAAGCGATTTTTCAAGATTTTCATTATAGCGGTTATTTTTGTACCGGTCGGGGTTCTGGGCGCCTGGTGGTTTATAAAAATGAAAGAGAATCCGTCCGCCACCGAACTCAAGATCTACGGAAATATCGATATCCGAGACGCGAACCTTGCGTTTAATGAACAGGAGCGTATTGCCGAGATTTTTGTAGAAGAAGGGGATCGCGTTAAAAAGGGGCAGGTTCTGGCAAGGCTGCAGACCCATCGGCTGGAAGCCAAAATCAGAGAGGCCGAGGCCCAAATTGCCGCCCAGAAGGAGGTGGTGAAACGGTTCGAAGCAGGGACCCGCTGGCAGGAGATTGAACAGGCCCGCGCCGAGGTGGCGGCGGCAAAAGCCACAGTCCGGAATTCGATGCTGAATTTCGAACGTATCAAAAAAACGTCGGGGGCCGGGGCCACGAGCCAGCAGGCTCTGGACAATGCCCGGGCCCTGCTCGATGTGGATCAGGCCCAGCTCAAAGTCAAAGAAAAGGCGCTGAATCTTGCAGTGGAAGGCCCCCGCAAGGAAGACATTGCCGCGGCCAAAAACACGCTGGAGGCACTCAAGGCGTCTCTTTCACTATTAAAGATAAGGCTTGCGGATATGACTTTGATATCACCGTCGCCGGGTATCATTCGGAACCGGATTCTGGAGCCCGGAGAAATGGCGAGTCCAAACCAGCCGGTTGTTACTCTGGCGTTGACCGACCCCAAATGGGTGCGAGCCTATGTACCGGAGCCGGATCTCGGCCGGATCAATCTCGGCATGAAGGCTAAGATCTTGAGCGATTCTTTCCCTGATCAAAAATTTGAAGGCTGGATCGGCTTTATTTCTCCTGTGGCCGAATTTACCCCGAAAACCGTGGAAACAGAGGATCTGCGAACAAAGCTGGTGTACGAAGTGAGGGTCTTTGTTCATGATTCCAAAGACCTGCTTCGGCTGGGAATGCCGGTCACGGTAATCGTGGATCGCACTGCTTCTGCCGGTGTATCCCGGGACGGCGAAGTCCCGCCACAAAAAATCGCCCAACCTTCTTAAGGGTAGCAAGCGATATGGCTGCTCAGTCACATATACAGACCGCGGCCTCCACGGAAGTGGTGCTGGCGGTCCGGAATCTGGAAAAGACGTTTCCCTCCAAAAAAGGGCCTGCGATTCAGGCCCTGCGGGACGTTTCGCTCAATGCCCTGCGCGGACAGGTAACCGGACTTGTGGGAGCGGACGGGGCCGGGAAAACCACCTTGATCCGTACGGCAGCCGGTCTGATTGTGCCCACGGCCGGATCAGTTACCGTTCTGGGCCTCGATAGCGTGGTCCATACCATCGAAATTCAGAGCCGCGTCGGTTATATGCCCCAGAAATTCGGCCTGTATCAGGATTTGACCGTGAAGGAGAACATGGATCTCTATGCCGATCTTCAGGGGGTGCCGCGTTCCGAGCGCAAAGATCGCTACCGCCGCTTGCTGCGGATGACCGGCCTGGAACCCTATACCCGGCGCATGGCCGGTGCGCTTTCCGGCGGAATGAAACAGAAGCTGGGGCTGGCCTGCTCGCTCATCAAGTCGCCGGAGATGCTGTTGCTGGACGAGCCGACCGTAGGTGTGGATCCCATCTCGCGTCGAGAGCTGTGGAAAATCGTTTACGAGCTGGTGGAAAGGGACGGCATCGGGGTGCTGCTTTCAACAGCCTATCTGGACGAGGCGGAGCGATGCGATCATGTGGTGGTGCTGCATGACGGCGAGAAGCTTGCCGAAGGAACGCCCCGAGAGTTCAAAGAGCGGGTGGGACAAAAAGTAGCGCTCGTGGATCCTTCGCCGGACATCAAGCCTCGTCAGATACACACGCATCTTGTGGGCAAAGCGCATATTATCGATGCCACCATCCGATCCGGGAGGGTGCGCGTGGTGACCGATGTTTACGGCACCCAAGCCGTGGCCGACGCTTTGCCGGAAAAATGGCCGGCAACCATCAAGAGCACACCCCCGACCTTTGAAGATGCCTTTATGACCCTAATCCCCCACAAAGAGAGCCGCTTTCAAATCAACCCTGTCGACGAAACTTCCGGCAAGACAATCCGGAATGAAGAAGTGGTGGTGCAGACTCGGTCGCTTCAGAAATTTTTCGGTGATTTCGAGGCGGTCAAAGGACTCACTTTCGAGGTGCGGCGCGGCGAGATTTTCGGTCTGCTCGGTCCCAACGGCGCCGGGAAAAGCACCACCTTTAGGATGCTATGCGGGTTGCTGAGTGTCAACGCCGGTGAGATCAGCGTGGCCGGGTATGATTTACGGAACTCGCCGTCCAGGGCCCGCTCCCGTCTGGGATACATGGCCCAGCAGTTTTCCCTTTACGGCCAGCTCAGCGTACAGGAAAATCTGAACTTTTTCGGGAAGGCCTATGGTCTTGGCGGGGATCGTCTGCGGCAGCGTATGGATTGGGCGTTTACGGAATTCGGACTCGGCAAATGGCGCGAAAAGGCCGCCGGCCGGCTTCAGGGCGGTTACAAACAGCGCCTGGCCATGGCGGCGTCGCTTTTGCACGAGCCGGAAATTCTTTTCCTGGACGAGCCGACGTCAGGCGTGGATCCTTTGGCTCGCCGCGAGTTCTGGCTCAGGATCAACGGCTTTGCCGAACAGGGGGTGACCGTTGTGGTGACAACACATTTTATGGAAGAATCCGAATACTGCGACCGGATGTTGATCATGTCCCTGGGAGAAAGCCTCGCCATGGGCACGCCTTCTGAAATCCGGGCGCTGGCCCGTTCAAAAGAAAACCCGGAACCGAACATTGAAGATGCGTTTATCGCCCTTGCAGAGGGAACCATTGCACCTTCCGGCGGACCGAATCGAATTGAAAACAGCAGAGGGAGAAAATGACGCCGCGCACCCTTTTCTTTATGCGCATGCGGGGGATTCTCCGCAAGGAAGTGCTCCAGATCCTGCGCGATCCCAGCAGCATTGCGCTGGCCATTGTTTTACCTTTGGTGCTTCTCTTTATTTTCGGATACGGGGTCACCCTGGATGCCGAAAACGTGCCCATCGCCGTCGTGCTCGACGACAACGGCCCGGTGGCCCGGGAGGTGTCGGCCAGATTCGATCTGTCACCGTATTTCAAAACCATTCATTTGACATCCATGGCCGAAGCAACGGAGTGGCTGAATCAAAGGCGTGTTGACGGTATTGTTCATCTGCAAGCCGATTTTTCGTCCAGTTTGTACCAACGGAACCAGGCGCCGGTTCAGGTGATTGTCAACGGCATCGATGCAAACCGGGCGCGTCTGATTCAGGGGTATGCGCGCGGGGTGCTTCAGACATGGACCGAGCTGCGTCAGGCCCGGGGCGAACCGGTGGCCGGCCCTGCCGTGAAAATATCCCAACGGATATGGTTCAACGAGGCCGCCGTCAGCCGCGACTTTCTGGTGCCGGGTCTCATTACCCTGATCATGACCCTCATCGGAATCCTATTGACCGCATTGGTGGTGGCCCGGGAATGGGAGCGGGGAACCATGGAGACCATTCTGGTCACGCCGATTCGCAGAGTTGATCTTTTACTGGGCAAAGTGCTTCCTTATTTTATCCTGGGTATGCTGGGCATGGGTCTGTCCGTGGTCGTCGGCACCACGCTGTTTCATGTGCCGTTTCGCGGCTCCATCGTCGCCCTCTTTATCTTGAGTGCGCTTTTCATGCTGGCCTCGCTGGGCTTCGGGCTGTTGATATCAGCTGCCGTACGAGTCCAATTCGTGGCCGCACAGATTTCTATTGTGGCGGGATTTTTGCCCGCACTCTTTCTTTCGGGCCTTATTTTCGACCTGGAAAGCACGCCGCGCTTCATTCAAATCGTAAGCCACGTGGTTCCGGCGCGGTATTTCGTGGACATCAGCCATACCCTTTTCATGGCCGGCGACGTCTGGCCGGTGCTGCTGCCCAATGCCTTGGCCCTGGCGGTTATGGCTGTTTTATTTATCAGCCTCGCTTTTCGCAAAATCACCAAGCGTCTGGAGGGCTAATGGATTTCGTACGCCGCATCATCGCATTGACGATTAAAGAATTTATCATGATCCTGAAGGACCCAAAAAGTCGCTTTGTCATTATCGGCCCGCCGTTATTCCAGTTTATCGTGTTCGGGTATGCCGCAACCTATGATCTTAAAAACGTGCGCTACGCGGTATTCGACGAGTCTCGAACCGCCGAGTCCCGGCAGCTTCTGTCCCGGTTTGAAGGATCTGAAAATTTTGAGCTGACAAAGACTCTTTTGACCGAAAAAGAGATTGCCTTTATAATCAACCGCGAAAAAGCCCGTCTGGTCATCCACATCGGGCCCGAATTCAGCCGCGATCTTCACAACGGCCGGCCGGCGACTCTCCAGGTGATCGTGGACGGCCGCAATTCCAATGTGGCCCTGATCGCCCTGGGGTATATCGGAAGCATTGTCGAACAGTACAATCAGGATCTTGTCAAAAACGGGGTGGTCAGCATGGACGGTCCCGGCGTGGTGCTGGTGGACCGTTCATGGTTCAACGCCAACCTCCAAAGCAGATGGTTCATTGTATCGGCGTTAGGCGGCCTCATCAGCATGGTGGTGGTCATGATTCTTACCAGCCTTTCGGTGGCGAGGGAGCGCGAGTTCGGCACTTTCGATCAGCTTTTGGTCGCTCCGTTCAACCCCGCAGAAATTCTCATCGGCAAATCCCTGCCCGGCATGTTATTCGGCATCATTGATGCACTGTTGTTTGCGGCTGGTGCGGTTTATTGGTTCGGTGTGCCGTTTCGCGGAACCGTTCCGACTCTTGTCCTGGCCCTGGGGTGTTTCATCATCACCATAGTGGGCGTCGGGCTGCTGGTGTCGTCCCTGTCCATGACCATGCAGCAGGCCCTCCTCGGATCCTTTGTCTTCATGATGCCGTCGGTCATCCTTTCCGGATTCGCCACCCCCATCGAAAATATGCCACACTGGCTCCAGATCGGAACCTTAATCAATCCCTTGCGCCATATCATCACCGCCCTGCGAAATATATTCCTGGAAGGCGCCGATGTGAGCATGATCTGGCCCCAACTCTGGCCGCTATTGCTGATGGCCGGTTTTACGCTGCCGCTTGCGGGATGGATGTTCCGACACCGATCGCAGTGAGGTAACTTCATAATGAGTTTTGGAGTATTAAGTGATGATATTAACCCGCCCACTGATAATAAAATGAAAAAGCGGATAGCTGTTTTATAACTGCTATCCGCTTTTTTTATATAGATGGGTTATAACGAATTTACTTGGCCGGAGGTGCCGGTGCTGGAGATTTTGCTTCCTTTTCTTTTGCTTTTAGGGTCGCAATCTGTTTATCCACAGCATCAATCTTTTGAGTGATTATATCCGCCTGAAGGTCATTTGTACTGAGTCCTGCGGCTTGGTCAAGATATCGCTTTGCGTCTTTAAGGTCGGAAAGGGTTGCCTTGCCGGCGGCCACATCAGCCTTGTAGAAAAGAATCATCAGCTCGATGTTGTTCAAGCGATTATAAGCAGCTTCAGTGGAAGCAGATGTGACAGCATAGGAGAGCGCCTTGTTTAAATAGCTCCTGATTCCTTCAAAATCAGGTATTCCCGGAACTTCCAGCAGCGTATCCGCCTTTTCCACATAAAAATTGGAAATAAGCGGAAATACATCTTTTTTGGAATAAACATCTTTTATGGTTTCAGGGAGCTGAACTCCGGGCAGTGTGATCAGAAGCTCTTCACCCATGGGAGCGAATCTTCCCTGCCAGATTTCAAGTGCGCCCTGTTTTGCATTCATATAATATTTGGTTTTGTTTATCATGCTGGAACCGACAATAATTGCAACAAGTACAACAAGAGCTGCAACCAGATATTTCATAGCCTTTTCCATAGGGTCAGAGACGGTGGTGTCGGTGTCAACGGGTGGTTCGTATGATACAGATACTTCCGGCTCTGCAACCTTTTCAGGAGCGGCCTTTTCAGCAGCAGCTTTTTCAGCAGCAGCCTTTTCGGCGGCGGCCTTAATCTCCGCTATGTCAAATTTTTTCAGCAGCAGTTCCTTGATCCGTCGAGTATCTTCTTCTGAGCCCGAGGCAAATGGCGGTGCAGCAAAACCTTTAAGATATTTTTCATCAGGGCTAACCGTATAGAGCTTATCCGGTTTCCATGTGTCGAATTTTTTATGAATGAGTTCTTTCATTGAAACCCTCTTCTTTTTTGTCTTCGGCGCCGGTTTTTTAGCTCGAGCGGCGGCTTTGGCTTTTGGAGCAGCTTTGGTTTTTGCGGCAGCCTTGGCCTTTGGAGCTGCTTTTGCTTTAGGGGCTGCTTTTGGTGTGGTCTTTTTTTTCGTTTTAGCGGTCGATTTAAGCAAACTGTCTTTTCCCATAAAAAACCTCTTTGAAATTGTTTATGATTTTATCATATATAAATTAGAAAATATTTTATATAATAATACATAAGTTTTGTAAACATTTTTTTATCGATGATATTTATTGGCAATAGCTCACTTTTTGTAAAGAAAATGAATAATGGCTTAACCACAAAAAGAGAACATCTGATTTCAATCTTAAAAGGATATGGTTCTCTGCTCATCGCATATTCAGGGGGTGTTGACAGCACTTTTCTTTTGGCAACGGCCCATGAAGCATTGAAAAAGAATCTGGTTGCAATAACCGCAAAATCTCCGCTTCATCCCGTAAGGGAAAATCAGGATGCAAAAGCCTTTGCTCAAGAGCTGGGAGTTAAGCATATGCTCATACAATCAAGGGAAATGAGCCAGGCTGATTTTAAGGCCAATACAAAGAAAAGATGTTACCTGTGTAAAAAATATCTTTTCGAAGATTTGGTAAAGATTGCTTGCAATCTGGGAATTAAGCATGTGGCCCATGGTGCAAACCTTGATGATCTTGAAGATTTTCGTCCTGGATTTGATGCTGCCCGTGAGATGAAAATCACGGCCCCCATGGTGGATGCAGGGCTGACCAAGAATGATATCCGCACGCTCTCAAAACAGATGAACCTGAAAACCTGGAACAAGCCGCCCATGTCCTGCCTTGCCACCAGAATTCCTTATGGAACGCAGATAACAACCGAAAAACTTAAAATGATTGAACAGGCGGAACAGGTCATATTGGGCCTCGGTGTTACCTCCTGCCGCGTAAGAGTGCACGCTAAGGCTGCCAGAATAGAGGTCGATCCCGGTGATATTGAAAGAATTCTGGATCAAGGGATCAGATCGACTATTGTTGAGAAATTAAGGGAAATCGGATTCTCTCATGTGGCGGTGGATCTCGAAGGGTATGGGCAGGGGAGTATGAACCGAGATATTTAGCCCTAACATTTCTAAAAAAAACCGTAACCGCTCACGGATTTTTTGAAATTCCAAATTCCCAGCGCCAAAGATCAATTAGATCCCAAATCTCAAGCATTAAATTCCAAACACCATGCCAAAGGCAGGCAAGAATCTCAAATCCCAAATACCGATGACCCAAACTATTTGGAATTTCCACTAACTCAACGACTCAGTGAAAGGATACAAAAAATCTAACAAATCAGGCACGGGTTTTGGAATACGCCAATGATGCTCGGATAAACTCCCGGAATAAGGGATGAGGATTCATGGGTCGCGATTTGAATTCCGGATGGAATTGGCATCCGAGAAACCAGGGATGGCCTTTGAGTTCGACCATTTCCACCAGTTCGCCATCCGGTGAGGTACCGCTGATGACCAGCCCCTTTTTTTCAAGTCTTTCTTTAAAGGCGTTGTTGAATTCATACCGGTGGCGGTGTCGTTCCGAAATACTTGAAATGCCGTATGCTTTATAAGCAAGGGAATCCTTTTTTATAACGCATGGATAGGCGCCAAGGCGCATGGTTCCGCCCTTGTCCGAAGCAAGATCCCGTTTCTGGATAGTTCCGGTCTTGTCGTCATACCATTCAGTCATCAGATATATCACCGGAAACGGCGTGTTTTTATCAAACTCCTGACTGTGGGCTCCGTTCATGTCTGCTGCGTTACGCGCAAATTCGATGACTGCAATCTGCATCCCCAGGCAAATACCAAAATACGGAATCTTTTCTTCCCTGGCATATTTTGCAGCACAAATCTTCCCTTCAATCCCGCGAGATCCAAAGCCTCCGGGGACCAGTATGCCATCGGTGTCCCCGATAATCTCTCTACAATTGTTTTTCTCGGTTTTCTCCGAATCGACAAACTTGAGGTTTACCCGGCAATCATTGGGAATTCCGCCGTGACGGAGGGCCTCATTTAAGCTTTTGTAAGATTCAGTCAAATCCACATATTTGCCTACAATTGCAATAGTAACAGACGATTTAGGATCTTTGAGCCTCTTGACAATTTTCTCCCAGTTATCAAGATGGGGCGCTCTTGTCCAGATGTTAAGCTTTTCCACAATTTTCTGATCCAGGCCCTCCCTGTGGAAAACCAGTGGAACTTCATAAATACATTCCACATCTTTCGCTGTAATGACCTCATCTACCGTTACATTGCAAAATAGCGCTATTTTTGCCTTGATCTCTTGGGGCAGGTATTTGTTTGTGCGGCAGAGGAGGATATCCGGCTGAATACCGATACTGCGGAGCTCCTTTACGCTGTGCTGCGTGGGTTTTGTCTTAACTTCTCCTGCGGTACCAATATACGGAACCAGGGTAAGATGGATATACAGGGCATTTCCCTTGCCCACATCCGTCCTGAATTGCCGGATGGCTTCCAGAAAAGGAAGGCTTTCTATATCTCCTACCGTTCCGCCGATTTCGACGATGACAACATCGACGGAGTCCGCCACAAGTTTGATGCTTCGTTTAATTTCATCTGTAATGTGGGGAATTACCTGGACCGTACCGCCCAGATAGTCTCCCCTGCGTTCCTTGGTGATGACCGAATGGTATATTTTTCCGGTGGTAAAGTTGTTGTTGCGACCCAATATGGCGCTGGTAAATCGCTCGTAATGTCCGAGGTCCAGGTCCGTTTCTGCGCCGTCATCCGTGACATAGACCTCTCCGTGTTGGAAGGGATTCATGGTTCCGGGATCTACATTGATGTAAGGGTCGAGTTTTTGTAAGGTTACGGTAAGTCCGCGGCTTTCTAAAAGTGCTCCGATTGCTGCGGAAGCAAGCCCCTTGCCCAGGGATGAAAGCACGCCGCCGGTCACAAATATAAATTTTGTTTTATGATCCATATGCCGCCTCAGCTTCAGATTTAGGATCGCAACTTACTCATATAGTTTCTTAAAATCCTCAATAGTCTTTTGAACTTCATTCAGATCCTTTTTATTTTCTTGTTCCTGTTCAGCAGGAGGACACTGAGGATAGAGAGATTTAAGGTGCTTTATATCAAAAAGCTTTTTTGAAAAAGAAGGATTTACCTTTATATTTTGCACATGAATTTCGCGCACGAGAATGCCGGCCATAAAAAACTCAATCCGCATGGGATACCAGGTATGATGCACCTTTTGCCATTCGACATACCGAACTTCTATACTGTTTTCCCGGCTTTGCCCGGCCTTGCTCGTCATTATCCAGCGAAACGGTCTGAATGTGTCCTTATCCAGCCATACCTGAGGAGTGGTTTCATCCGGATATTGGGCGCCCAAAACATATGCCGGTTTGCCCTGAAAGCGCCCCAGGCTTGAAACCGTTACATCCACACCCAGAAGGGAAAGCTTATCTTGAAGCATCTTCCTGGGTTTGAAAAGAAGTATGTTTTTATACCGATCATAACGGTTATCTGATTCATTGGCAACCTTTCCGTCAATAACGGTTACGGCCTTGCCTTTTGATAACACATGAATCCTGTGAACATGTTCGGACGAAATATCCGAACGGAACATCTCCGGGAAAACGTACCTCAAGGTTTCACTGAGTTCAACCCCGCGTTTTTGCGGAGTGTCATCATGAATCACCAATTTCTGAGAAACAAGCAGGCTTTTGGCTTTCCCAAGATTTTGGATCATTAATTTCAGGATATAGGGTCCGGGCAAGACATAGGCATTTGTCGGTGCACACAAACCTGTCACTATCGCAACGCTGATAAGAATGACCAAAAATCTGTTCAGGTGATGATGCAAAAGAAACCTAGAGTATTTCATCTGCGAACGTGGCTCCGTCTCCGAGTTCCTCTTCAATCCTCATGAGCTGGTTATACTTGCAGATCCGGTCACTGCGGGACATGGAACCGGTTTTTATTTGGCCGCCGTTTACACCCACCACAAAATCTGCAATAAAAGAGTCTTCTGTTTCACCCGATCTGTGAGATATAACCGTGGTGTAGCCGACTTGTTCAGCCATGTCAATGGTATCGAGGGTTTCGGTAACCGTCCCGATCTGATTCAATTTGATCAGGATCGAGTTTGCAATCCCTTTTTCAATCCCTTTCCTGAATATTTTGGGATTGGTTACAAAGATGTCATCGCCAACGATCTGGATTGATCCTTCCATCCGGTCGGTCATCAACTCCCAGCCTTTCCAATCCTGCTCGGCAAGACCGTCTTCTATACTAAGGATAGGATAGTTTTCAACCAAATCTTGATAATAATCGATGAGCTTTTCGGCATCGAGTTTTTTATTTTCTGATTTTAGGAAGTATTCTCCTTTTTTGTAAAACTCACTTGCAGCAGCATCCAGGGCGATCCCGATATCGCTCCCCGGTTTGTATCCCGCAGACTCAATTGCGCTAATAATGAATTTTATGGCCTCTTCATGAGATTCAAAGTCCGGAGCAAAACCGCCTTCATCCCCCACGGCAGTGCTGAGCCCTTTGTCTTTAAGTATCTTTTTCAGGCTATGAAAGGTTTCTGCTCCCATCTGTACGGCCTGAGTGATGGACTTTGCGCCCACAGGGACAATCATAAACTCCTGTATGTCAAGATTGTTGGCGGCATGGGCTCCCCCGTTTATGATGTTCATCATGGGAAGTGGAAGACATCTGGCGTTAATTCCTCCAATGTATCTATAGAGAGGTAACCCATAGGCCAGAGCAGAAGCCCGTGCAGCGGCCATTGATACACCGAGAATTGCATTTGCCCCCAGCTTGGATTTGTTGGGCGTACCGTCCAGTTCAATCATGAATCTATCCAATGCAACTTGATCTGCTGCATCCATCCCACGGACAGCAGGTCCGATTTTATCCATTATGTTTTTAACGGCGGTGACAACGCCCTTGCCGCCAAACCGCTTTGATCGCTTATCACGGAGTTCCAGGGCTTCACGTTTTCCTGTGGAAGCGCCGGAAGGAACTGCCGCATGCCCCACAGCTCCGCAGGAAACAAACACGTCTGCTTCAACTGTGGGGTTGCCTCTTGAATCGAGTATTTCCCTGGCTTTTACATCAATTATCTCAGTCATTTTTTACTCCTTTAATGGTTATGGGTTATTGTTGGGACGGGTACGAATTTTCCATGTAGAATTTATCTGTTCCTTTTTTGCAGCTTGACAAGATAAAAATAAATGTTACTCTTCTAATAATACTATGTCAAGAAGCGGGAATACGATAAGCTATTTTATTGTTTGACCCTAAACGCAAATTTTGAACCGTTCTTTTTTCAATTATTATGGAACACTCAGATTTTTATTCCAATGCCCATCTTGTTGTCGCTGCGATAAGGATTCTTACACACCAGAATTCTACGCCTCCTTCTATGGATCAGGTTTGCCGGATCATATCTTTTTCTCCGGAACAAGGCAATTTCATCTGTAAAAAGCTTAAAAAGATCGGGATTGTTGATGTGGTTGAAGGTGGCTTCGGGACCCGCCTTTTTATCAAAAACCACTTAAAAATAGAAGAAATACCTAAAGGCAAAAAAGAGGACAACCTTGAAGAATCCCTGAAAGCATTTCAAAATTCCAGAAAAGATTTTACCCAGAAAATTGAATCTTTTCAGGCCAAGCAGGCAAAAAAGCAAAAGGATCTTTTTGCTGAACTGGAAGAAAAACTGAAAAAAGGCTCGAACAAATAGAGAGATAACCATGAAACAGTACCAAGAGGCGATTGAAAAATTTAAAGAGGCGATTGAAAAATTTAAAGAGGCGGTAAAACAACAACCTGAAAATGCCGAGATATGGTGCAGTTGGGGAGTGGCTCTTGTGGAGTTGCAGAAATACCAAGAAGCTGTTGAGAAATTTCAGAAGGCTTTAAAAGTCAAGCCTGACTTTGTACCTGCGTTGTACGGCTGCGGCTTTGCATTGACGGCCCTTGGCCGAAAGGAAGAAGCATCCGAGAAATTTAAAAAGGCTAAAGAAATTGCTCCCGATAATGCAGGAGGTTCAACTTAACCCAAACATTGCACCACCCTTGGAGATAGTATTTAAAAAAAGATAAAATTATTAAAAGGGCAATGCCGGTAATAAATTTGAAATGTATTATTTCTATGGAATTTCTTATCTTCTTAACGTTGCCATCAGCCGTTTGGGTTCCTTAAAATAACCAAATGCATCAATGATGCTTTTGCAGACAATATTTGAAGATAGCAGGGTTTCAACGCAAGCGCCCTCTTCTTGAACCAAAGCAATCCCCAAACACGCTTCTTTTAGCATTAATCTGTCATTATTCCCGTTGCCCATACAAACCGTATGGTCTTTCCCGATACCCGAAACATACTCAAGTTTGCTATGCGCCTGATTTTGCTTAGATATCTTTACCAGCTTGCAATTAACATTTTCTAGTTCACGTTCAACAAATCCATAAGTATCAGCGGTAATTACGTGAAACTCTATCTCCTTGGAAAGCTCATTCATAATCTCACGAACCCCGTCAATCAGCTTTCCGTCAACAGCAATGGTCCCATTGTAATCACACACAACATGTTTGATCTCTAATCTTATATGTCCCGGAATATCAATTATCATCATGAGTTCTTTCCTTGTTTGTTCGAATATGACATGAAATACACAGGTTATCTGAGTTTTATGGTATCAACGTATTCCTTAACGCTGCCGATGGTTGCGATGAACATCCTTGAGCCGGTCATAACCGTGAATATATCATCCATGTTACCGCAAGTCCTGGCAAATTCCGGTCCTATTACAACTGCAGGCTCCGGTGCATCGAATTTTTGGGTCATGGAAGCCACATACATATCCAGACGCTCTTTTAGTATTTGAAAATAATCAATATTATTGCCGATCATCAATCCGGTTGTTGTAGATATGCTCTGTGAAAATTCATGAACCGCCTTCCAGTAACTCTCTAATAGCTGATTTTTCTGAGCGCCATTTTCCAGATAATAGGATATACTCCAACCGATGCTGATGATTTTCAGTATCTGGAGTTCGTATTCAACCTTGCCCCGCTTGATGTCCGCCTCTTCCGGCAGATGTGACATAAATGTTTTAATATCCTCACGGTTAATCGCAAAGTTAAACAGATCCTCTCCTGCTTTTTCAACGCCTGTTTTTTTCTCTTCTGAATGTCCCATTGTTACATGACCTCGTTGTTCGATTCAAATAATTAAACGGTTAACCTTTATAGGCGGTTCTTTATGATCCCTATTCATTTCCGTACTCTTCCTCCACCTGTCGCAATGTTTCTTCCAGCACCGGTAAACGCTGCTTGTCTTTGGGATCTCGGGAGGTTCTCTTTAGTTCGACTAACGTCTTAAGATCGAGGACACGAACCGTGTGGCCCCTGAACTCAATTTCCACCGTGTGTTCAAGGAGGTCCTGGTAGGTTCTTCCCTCCTCAATAACAGCCAAGACATCAAGAGGGCCGAGTCGAGTCGTGAAGAGAGCATGGCCCGTCCCTGAAATGTCTTCCTCCTTTGGCCTGACTACACTATTGTCGGGGCGACGATGAACTGCATCAATCGACTTGAGAAATGCAAGCAGCCTGGCAATATTTTCGGAAGATTGGTTATGGACAATGTCTATGTCCAAGGTTGTAACGGGTGCTCCCTGCACAACGGCGGCAAGGCCACCCACTAAAATAAACTCGACGTCCGCCTCTATGAGTCCTTCAAGTATTGCGCTTAGATCTGCGCCCGTTGGTTTCCCGCTGCTGGTAGGCATTCCTCAGCTCCATAATGGTACGTACCGCTTTATCATTGGCCTGCAAGCGCTCCTCGGGTGACATTCTGAGGAACATCGAGACCAACCCCTTATCAACACCTAATTGGTCTTTAGTTTTTTTCCTTTTAACCATTCGTTTTTCGTATTAAGTTTTAATCCTATTAACCGATAAAACATCATCTCTTTTCAAAATCCCTTCAGCGGCGCCGCGCTGCGGGGTATCAAAGCCGAATTCGCTGAAGTCAACCCGCCGAAGTGCCTGTGCTCGAAGACAGGTTGAACTTATCATTTATCCCTGTAGTAAGCTACAGCGTATTCCAGCGAAGGCCAATAAAACAACAATTAAATGACAGCGGCTAAAAAAAGCAATCCCAGGCTTGCGACCATAAGACCGGCTATTGTCTCAATCAAATTCTCGATCGTAATTGCCAGGCTGCCGTGCCGTGCAGCCATACCCAGCGACATGGCTTTGCCTGACATAACTATCACTACGACGAATGTAATGGTTAGGGCCATACCCATAGAAATAGTAATTCCCAGAATAATACCTAATCCGACCAGCTTCATGGAAAGGGAAAACAGCATAACCATAACCACCCCCGAGCATGGGATTATACCGACCACCAATGCGGATAACAACGGACCATAGAGACGGCGCTTATGGTTCCCATTAAAAGCCGGGTGACCGCCTTTTGCATTTTTTATCCATCTGTAACTGCTTTTGATCAGAATACCCAAACCCAGACAGGCAATCAGGCTGAAGCTAATAATTTGGGTGATGCGGGTCACATCTTCCAATGTTCCTGTGACACTCTTCTGTAAAATAATGTGAATGATCAGCACGAACATGATTCCCGACAAACCGTGAAACAGAGCAATAGAGCCACCGAAAAGCATGCCTCGTAATAATTTCGGACGCTGAGATAAGATATACGATATGGCAAAGGCTTTGCCGTGTCCCGGGCCGGCCGCGTGAAGCATGCCATAGGCAAAAGCAACCAACAACAGAAAGGCCAAAGGTTTCGGGCTATGGGTCTCCTTGGCCTCACGCACCAGATCCGACATTTTCTGGTTGAGTCGGTGCTGCCACCGGGTGATTATGGACAGAAACATATTTTTGGCAGCAGGATGCGTTGTTGTATGATGAACTTTTGATTGCGTTTTGGCGGTAAACGGGTTCTGCGCAGAGACCGGGTGTCGCATAGCCAGAATGCAAACAACCAAAAGGTAAAGCAACAAAAACGCGATTTTCATGACTTTAACCTGAATTTCAGAAATAGTGCCCAAGGATTGACCATACCAAAATAAATCGAGGTGGATTTGTCTTCTTTGATGGTGCTTTCGATCACAAACTGATCTCCATTCTTAATCCGTGCAGGCCGTTTTTGGGCGAAGAAGATGGCGGTATAATATGTGGGATCATATACGGCGATGATGATGTGTTTAAACAATTCGCTGGCTTTCACATGGCACGGCACAAAAAAGTGATAGGAAAGCTTGCCG
>JBARSG010000629.1:0-1806 GCA_049644625.1 Desulfobacterales bacterium
TGCCGACGCGATTCAACAGGGCGGGTGAAGCGAACATGCTGGTAACCCCCTGGTTTAAAATAGCCTCAATGATCTTTTTAGGGTTTACCCGTGCAGGTTTCGTGGGTTCCATGTCCGGTATTACCGACGTTATTCCCAGTGCCGGCCAAAACAGAGCAAAAAGCGGAAATGTGGAAAGATCTATTTCATCGGTAGAAATGCCCAAGTGGGATTTTATATGACGGAGCTGAGCATCAAAGTTGCCATGAGTGTATACCGCACCCTTGGCCGGCCCTGTGCTGCCGGTGGTAAAAAGGATGGCTGCTGTCTCATCCCGACCGGTTTTAGCCGCTGCATAGGGTCTCCAGGGAACCTGACGGACCCGGTTTAGTGTAAAACCTTTCAAAAACCAGCGCCGGCCCACGGTAATCCATGTCCTTACCGTATTGAAATATTTTGGATAAAGGGTTGGAAGTACATGGGCAACAGGGATGCCGATAAACGCATGGGGACGGCCTTGTTTAAAACAGTTAACCATACGGCGTATTCCCATTCCGGGGTCTACGATAACCGGAACCGCTCCGGTTTTGAAAAGTGCAAATATGATAATAAAAAATTCCAGGCCGGGTTTTACCATCAAAATGGTACGGGTACCGCGATGGATGCCTGTTTTTTCAAACCCGTGGGCCAAACAGTCGGATTCCCGATCGAGTTGCAGAAAGGTAAGATGAGAATATGCAACTCTGCCATGATTATCGCGGCCTGCCGGATAAACAACCGCCTTTTTATATGGGTCTATTTTTGCTATCCTTTTGAGATAGGATGAGACGTTTACGGCATTTTTTTCATGATTGGTCGGTATCATTGGTTCGAATCAATTTCAGGTTGATAATTTTCATAGGGATTTTTTTATTTAATATATAACCAAGCTGAGGGGCTGGGCAACGATAACCCACAGCAGATATTGAGAGCATGAAAACTGTTGCCAGGAATAACCTTGAAAAAAGGCCCCGGCTTTTCCCGGTCCCTCTCAAGCGACAGGTTCGCCATTTCCACTATTGGGTAGCTTGCAGCTCCTCTCGGACGACACGACGAAGGACTTCTTCGAGGGGTTTCTCCTGACGTTCCATATATATTCGGAGGGCATCATTGAGCATCGTCTGGTAGTTGCCCCCGCCTTGTTCCTCCACCTTGGACCGGAACCAGTCGATAATGTCACGATCAATTCGAATGGTGATCCGAACTTTCTTCCCGGAGGAGGGAAGTACGGCACCGCGCTTACCTTTACTAAAATCATATTTCGCCTTCATATTGTTTCACCTCGTAACGCACGGCCTTGCGTGCGGAAATGATCCGAATGTTGTCCTCCCGCCATGTGTAGACCACTACCAGTATGCGGCCGAAGGCGTCCATTCCAATGGTGACATAGCGTTGCTCACCTTGCCGAAAATCCTCAAGCGTCACGGCGTTTGGATCTTCGAAGACCGCGAATGTGTCGGCGAACGAGATTCCGTGCTTGGACTTATTCTCTTTGGCCTTCGATTCATCCCATTCAAACATAGCACCCTATAATATGCACATATGTATGCACATGTCAAGTTTTCTCTATCGAACGACGCAAATCACCAGCGCGGAATTGAGGGGGCGGGAAACGCACGCCAAAGAACTATCCAAAAGCCCAAGAACTTCGCACATCGACGCCACTGAAAAAACCACGGCCTTTCCCGCACTTTCTCAAATGATTTGTTGGCCCCTCGTCATGAAAATGTTATTGCTTGTTATTCTTTTTATAAAACGAAATCAGCTTGGTTACCATTGAATTTACAC
>JBARSG010000630.1:0-11503 GCA_049644625.1 Desulfobacterales bacterium
GCCGATTTCTTTTAAGGACAGAGAAATCGTGGAATTAAATCAGCTGCCCGGCACCGGCACTTTCTCATACTGTTTCGGCTGCCAGACCTGTACGACCGTTTGCCCGGTGGTGGCCGAATATGAGAATCCGCTGCAAACCCTGGGTTTGCTGCCCCATCAGATCATGAACTGTCTGGGTTTGGGACTGGTAGAAATGGCTTCCGGACCCAGGATGCTCTGGGATTGTGTAACCTGTTATCAATGCCAGGAACACTGCCCCCAGAATGTAGAGATCACGGATATTTTCTTTCAGTTAAAAAATCTTGCTGTCAAGAATGCAGGTAAGGTTGCCGATGAAAGTTCCCCTGATTTGGAGGCAGCTTAAGAAACCGGTCAATGAAGTTATTAAGGATGTTATTATGAAATATGCATTGTTTTTGGGGTGTAATATACCTTCCCGGGTCGAGCAGTATGATTCCTCTGCCAGAGCGGTTTTAAAGCAGGCAGGTGTGCAACTGAAGGATATTCGTGATTTTAATTGCTGCGGATATCCCATGCGCAATGTGGACCAAAAAGCATTCCTTTTCTCTTCTGCCGTAAACCTGGCTCTGGCTGAAAAGGCGGGACTCGACATCATGGTACTGTGCAAATGTTGCTTCGGAAGCCTTAAGGAAGCAGAGCATATCCTGAAGGAAAAAAGGGATCTGCAGGAGGAAGTCAACAGATTGCTGGCTCAAAGAGGCCTGAGTTACGCAGGCAAAACTCAGATCAAGCATTTTCTTTCCGTACTGTATCATGACGTGGGCTTGGACACTCTAAAAAGCAAAATAACCATGCCATACAAAGATTTTAAAATTGCGACTCATTATGGGTGCCATGCCTTGCGCCCAAGCAAGATCACCCGGTTCGACGATCCTGTTGCCCCTACTATATTTGACAAGTTAGTGGAAGTGACGGGCGCCAAAAGTGTCGAATGGACCAGAAAGCTGGAATGCTGCGGAGCCCCCGTTATGGGTGTTAATGATGATCTTTCCATGAATCTGACCAGAAAAAAGATTTCGTCAGGCAAAAAAGCAGGCGCCGACTATCTGTGTTCAGCCTGTCCGTACTGTCATTTGCAATTTGATACGGTGCAAAATATGATGGTCTCCCAAAACGGGAACAACCCGCTTGCCTCTGTTCTTTACCCGCAACTGCTCGGGCTGAGTATGGGTATTGACGCAAGGACTTTAGGAATCGGGATGAATCAACTCGATATCAGTGGTGTTACATCTTTTTTAGAATCAGGAGAAGAAAATGCCGAATAAAAAAACAGGCGCCGTGATGGTGGTTGGCGGCGGAATCACCGGAATGCAGGCGGCATTGGATATGGCCGATACCGGTTTTTATGTCTATCTGGTCGAAAAGTCCAGCTCTATCGGCGGGATGATGTCACAGCTTGACAAGACCTTTCCCACCAATGACTGTGCCATGTGAATCATCTCTCCCAAACTGGTCGAGGTCGGCCGGCACATTAACATCGAACTTCACACTTTATCTAAGATTAAAGAGATATCCGGAAAAGAGGGCGACTTTAATGTAACTATAGATAAAGTTCCCCGATATATAGATCTTGACAAATGCACGGGATGTGGTGATTGTGCCGAAGTTTGCCCTGTCAGTCTTCCAAGTCTCTACGATGAGAGTCTTACTAACAGGAAAGCTGTTTATCAACTGTACCCACAGGCGGTACCTGGAGCTTATTCCATAGAAAAATGGGATCGTTCGCCTTGCACTAATGCTTGTCCGAACAACGTTAATGCCCACGGCTACGTGACCATGATTGCCCAGGAGAAATATCAGGAAGCTCTTGAGGTAATCACAAGGACCTTGCCCTTGCCGGGTGTGATTGGCAGAATTTGCCCCCACCCTTGTGAAGAGGTCTGTCGCAGGAAAGAGGTGGATGAACCAATCTCCATCTGCGCCCTTAAACGTTTTGCGGCAGATCAGATTGATATTGACAAATTGCCTCTTCCGGAAATAACGGCCAGGGATGAAAAGGTTGCCATCATTGGTGCCGGTCCTGCTGGTCTGACGGCAGCATATTTTTTGGCAAAGGATGGTTTCAAGGTTACAATTTTTGAAGCCCTTCCCGTAGCAGGGGGGATGCTCAGAGTAGGGATTCCAGACTACAGGCTTCCACCGGAGGTGCTTGAAAAAGAAATAAAGTGGATCACCCGGCTCGGGGTCGAGATTAAATTCGATACCGCTCTTGGGCGAGACATAACCATTGACGGTCTGATGGACGACGGATACAAGTCGGTCTATCTGGCCATTGGCTGTCACGCCGACATGAAACTTAATATTCCGAATGAAGATGCCAAAGGTGTTATCCCTGGCGTTAAATTTTTAAGGGATTCAGCACTTTACGACATTAAGGAGTTAAAAGGCAAGGTTGTAATCATCGGTGGTGGCGATGTGGCGATTGATGCAGCAAGATCCGCCCTTCGCCTTGGAGCTGATAAGGTCAGCATTCTTTACAGGCGTACGCGGATAGAGATGCCTGCCCGGGATGAGGAGATTGAAGATGCTCTTGAAGAAGGTGTGGATATTCAGTTCCTGGTGGCACCTGTGGAGGTGGTTGAAAAAGAGGGAAGCGTCGTCAGTTTGAAATGCATTAAAATGGAACTCGGTGCGCCGGATGAAAGCGGCCGGCGTCGTCCAGTTCCTGTTGAAGGGAGTGAATTTGTTGTTGATACGGATATCATAATACCTGCCATCGGTCAAAGAACCGACACCTCTAATCTTGACAGCGCAACAGGTGTTGAATTAGATCGGTGGAACAATATAGCGGTCGATACCGTGAGCTTCGAGACTAAAAGGAAAGGCGTATTCGCAGGTGGTGATGCCCAGACCGGCCCCTCCATAGCAATTAAAGCTGTCGCTGCCGGGCGAGAGGCAGCTATTTCCATATCAAGATATCTGAATGGCGAGGACTTGAAAGAGGGGCGGGAACCCTTTGAGGCTCCTCAGGAAAACTTCAACCCAATCAAAGAAGATATCAAAAAGGCCGCAAGGGCCAAAATGTCCAGGATTCCCATGGACGAAAGGAAGAAGAGTTTTTCTGAGGTTGAGCTAGGGCTAAGCGAAGAGCAGGCCATTGCTGAAGCCGAAAAATGTCTTAACTGCATGGTATGTTGCGAGTGTTTCGAGTGTGTCAAGGCTTGCAAGGCCGAGGCACTCACTCCGGAAACCCACGCGCAACAGAAAGAAGAAGAATTAATCAAGGTCGGATCGATCATCATTGCCCCCGGCAGCAAGACCTTTGATCCCGCGGTCCATGATACTTTTGGCTACAAAAAGCACCCCAATATTGTAACCAGCCTTGAATTTGAAAGAATTCTATCAGCTTCCGGGCCATACGGCGGTCATCTTGTCCGGCCCTCTGATCATAAAGAGCCCGAAAAAATTGCCTGGCTGCAATGCATTGGATCCCGCGATGAACACCTGGGCGCCCAGGGTTATTGCTCCGGAGTCTGCTGTACTTACGCCATCAAGGAAGCCATGCTGGCCAAAGAACACAGCAGCGGGGATCTGGATGCGGCCATTTTTTATATTGACATACGCACTTACGGAAAAGACTTTGAAAGATACTATAACCGAGCAAAGGATGAAACAGGGGTCCGTTTCATCAAATCTAAGGTCACCAACGTTACTCCCGTTGATGGCACTGGAAGGCATCTTATCCGATATGTAGACGAGACAGGTAAGAAGATCGAAGAGGATTTTGATATAGTAGTCCTGTCTGTGGGTCTAATGGCAACTAAGGAAGGAACGGAACTGGCTCAAAGATTAGGAGTTGAACTGGACCATTACAACTTTGCCAGCACCAGCAGTTTTGCTCCAGTTGAAAGTTCAAAACCGGGTATTTATGTTTGCGGCGCCTTTGAAGCGCCCAAGGATATTCCGGCTTCGGTTGTCGATTCCAGCGCGGCAGCAGGTCTGGTGGGAAGCAGATTGGCTGAAGCCCGGTGGACCCTTACCAAGACAAAAGAAATCCCCGAAGAGTTGGACGTTAGCGGGGAATCCCCCCGGGTCGGTGTTTTTGTCTGTCGTTGTGGCACCAATATTGCCGGTGTCGTTGATGTCCCTGCAGTGGTGGAATTTGCCAAAAGTTTGCCCTGTGTTGTCTATGTGGAAGAGAATATGTTCAGTTGCTCCCAGGACACCCAGGATAAAATGACTGAGATTATCAAAGAGCATAAGCTGAACCGGGTGGTTGTGGCCTCATGTACTCCGAAAACCCATGAGCCGCTTTTTCAGGAGACTCTAATCAACGCGGGCATCAATAAATACCTGTTCGAGATGGCCAATATCCGAAACCAGTGCTCCTGGGTACACAAAAATGACCCCGAAAAGGCCACGAAAAAATCTAAAGATATGGTCAGAATGGCCGTTTCCAAGGCGACCCTGTTTGAACCTTTGAAAGAATCGACAATGCCGATCACCCATGCAGCCCTTGTGATTGGAGGCGGCGTTGCCGGCATGGCGGCGGCTAAAAATATGTCTGAGCAGGGACACCGAACCTTTCTGATAGAAAAGACCGATGCCCTTGGCGGACAGGCACGCAATCTCCACGAAACCTGGCGTGGCGAAGACGTTCAAGAGCATTTGACCGGATTGATTGAAGCGGTACAGTCCGACAGCAACATAGAGATCTTCATGAATTCCCAGATAGAACAGGTGGAAGGGTTTGTGGGGAATTTCAAAACGATTGTCCAAAACAACGGCAATAGCAGCGTTCTGGAGCATGGTGTAACCATCATTGCATCCGGCGCTTCAGAACATAAGCCGGATCAGCATTTATACGGCCAGGATGACCGTGTTGTCACCGGGCTGGAACTGCAGCAGCGGTTTATAGATAATGATCCTGCGTTAGGGCAACTCAAAACGGCTGCATTTATCCAGTGTGTCGGTTCGCGCATCCCGGAACGGCCTTACTGTTCCAAGGTCTGCTGTACGCAATCCATCAAAAGCGCCCTGAAACTCAAAGAGATCAATCCCGAAATGGAGGTTTTTATTCTGTACCGGGATTTGCGCGCTTATGGATTGCGCGAGGATCTTTATCGAAAGGCACGCTCGGCCGGAATCATTTTTATCCGTTATAAATCCGATAAAGCGTTCAACGTGGCCCTGGAGCAGGAAGGTCTACAGGTAACCTTTACCGACCGGGTGCTTGACCGCCAGATGGAGATTCGGCCCGATCTGATGATTCTGGCTTCTGCCATTGTTCCTGACATGGAAAATCCATTGGCACAATTGTATAAAGTGCCCCAGAATCAGGACGGATTTTTTGCTGAAGCCCATGTCAAACTCCGGCCCGTTGATTTTGCCACGGATGGTGTCTTCGTATGCGGGCTGGCCCATGCTCCGAAATCCATCGATGAATCCATTACCCAGGCTCTGGCCGCATCAGCTAGAGCCATGACGGTTCTGGCCATGGAAAATATTAAGTTGGGCGGTATCATCTCCCATATCATTCCGGAGCTGTGTTCGGGATGTCTGGGGTGCATAAATGTCTGTCCGTTCAACGCCATCACGTTCGATGATAAAAAGTTTGTGGCTGAAGTGAACCCGGCCCTTTGTAAAGGGTGTGGAGCCTGTTCGGCGACTTGTCCCTCCGAGGCTCCGGTCCTTATGGGATTTAATAACAATCAACTTTACGCCCAGATCAAGAGCGCGTTGAGTGTTTAATACAAATTAAAAGGAGAGCAAGGTGAAAGAGGATATTTTTGAGCCCAAGATAATCGCTTTTATGTGTAATTGGTGCGCCTATGGCGCGGCCGACCTGGCGGGTGTGAGCCGCCTGGAGTACCCGACCAATATTCGGCCCATTCGTGTCATGTGCTCGGCCACCGTATCGCCTCACCATATTTTGAGGGCTTTTCAAAGCGGAGCTGACGCGGTCCTGGTAGGCGGGTGACATGTCGGCGACTGCCATTACCTGTATGGTAATTTCATGACGATAAAGCGGATGACGTTTTTGCAGGAGCTTTTGAATTTTATGGGGTTAGAAGGCCGCCTGCACCTGGATTGGATATCCTCGGCCGAGGCTCAGAAGTTTGTTCAGGTGGTCACCGATTTCACCGAAAAGATCAAGGCGATGGGTCCCAGCCCTTTGACAGGTGAACTTGACCTGTCTGCCATCGAGAGCGAATGTGAGGCCGAGATAGAAGCCAAGAGCGCAGAAGTTGAGAGCGTAGAGGGAGGATAATATGGAAGAGCAGATGAAAGAATGGCCCGAACCTTTCAGCACTACTGACGGTAAAACCAGCATGCTTGCTACGATTCAGGAGCAGGTCAAAGAGTGGCTCGATCAGGACAAGGTAGACATGTTTCTGGGATATAAGATGGTGCAGGGACACCCGCTGCCCTACTTTTTTACCAAAGATAATCTGGATGAGGTCGATGACTTGATCGTCGGCCAGGCCAGATATTCCCTTGAAAAGATCGCGACAAAAATAGCTGCTGAACACCCGGAAATGAAAATAGGGCTGCTGGCTCGTGACTGCAACCAGCGTGCTTTAAATGTGCTTTATGTGTGGAACCAGTTGAATCCTGACAATTTAGAGACAATAAATGTTAACTGCTGCCCCTCCAAACTTAAGAAACATGGGGATTGCTCCTACCTCGAGCCTGAAGAGGCAGGGGCTTATAAAACAAAGGTTGGCATAGACAACAATATGGAGGTTAAGATAGCGGAAGAATTCAACCAGGAAGACCGCTTTAAAAGGTGGATGTATGAATTTCAAAAATGCATAAAATGTTACGGGTGTCGGGATATCTGTCCGGTCTGTTTTTGCGAGGAATGCAGTCTTGAGCATAAGGACCTGATCGCTACCGGCAGCGTTCCGCCCGAAGTTCCGATTTTTCACCTTGTCAGGGCGGTGCATATGGGAGGCCGTTGCATAGACTGCGGCCTGTGCGAAGATGCATGTCCCGTGGATATTCCATTGAGGCTGCTTTACCGTAAAGTCAATGAAACGGTGGAAGATGTATTTGGCTATGTAACCGGAACCCACGCAGATCAATCTCCATTCAACCTGCTGGGTGATGAGGTTACCCTGGAGCTTAATCCGATCTAAGAATTGACGATTCAAGATTTGATAACCTGGCAGCCATATTAAAGACAATCGTCAATAATCAATCGGTTAGGTTGCTCAACTTATTTAATTACCGTATTTTAAAATTGGAAGAATTCCTTAACTATTCAATATTCAATCGAAAATCTTCAATAATATGAGGAGCGATAGGTATGGATTACAAGATTATCCCTTCAATATGTTCATATTGCGGATGTGGTTGCGGTGTACTTTTTCAGGTTTTTGACGGAAAGCTCGTGGGTACCCTGCCCATGAAGACACATCTGGTGAATGAAGGAAAGCTGTGCATTAAGGGCTGGAATCTCCATGAGCATGTGGTTAGCGATAAGCGCCTGAAGTCCCCGATGTTAAAGAAAGATGGGAATTTGCAGGAAACCACATGGGATGAGGCCATCCAGACCACCGCGGACAAGCTTAAGGCCATTATCCAAGAACATGGCCCGGACAGTGTCGGCGTGCTCGCTTCAGCCAAAGTTACCAATGAGGAGAATTATCTGGCCCAGAAGTTTGCAAGAGCGGTGATCGGCACCAACAATGTGGACCACTGTGCCCGTCTCTGACATTCCTCTACTGTGGTCGGTCTGGCCGCAGCGTTTGGAAGTGGAGCCATGACTAATTCCATTCCCGAAATTGAGGATGCTGCATGTATTTTTGTTATCGGTTCGAATACAACGGAATGCCATCCTCTTATCGCCCGTCGCGTTTTCCGGGCTAAAGAAAAGGGTGCCAAGCTCATCGTGGCTGACCCCAGAAATATTCAGCTGGCCCGTTTTGCAGATATTCATGTGCGCCACCGCCTTGGAAGTGATGTGGCCCTGCTTAACGGTATGATGCATGTCATTATCAAAAATGACTGGCATGCAAAAAGCTACATCGATGAAAGGACCGAAGGGTTTGATGAATTCAAAGCGGCTGTTGAAGCTTATACTCCGGATAAAGTTGAAGCCATATCCGGTATAGCTCAAGGAGACTTGGAAAGAATGGCGGAACTTTATGCCACAAATTCTCCTGCTGCACTCCTTTATGCCATGGGAATCACCCAGCACACCACTGGTGTGGATAACGTCAAATCCACTTGTAATATTGCTATGCTTTGCGGCAATGTGGGTGTGAGAAGCGGAGGTGTAAATCCTCTTAGAGGACAGAACAATGTCCAGGGCGCCTGTGACATGGGAGGTCTGCCCAACGTTTTTCCGGCCTATCAGCCGGTAACCGTTGAGGCCAATAATGAAAAATTTTCTAAGGCCTGGGGGAAAAAGCTGTCTGATCAGATTGGTTACACCATAACCGATATGATTCCGGCCATGCTGAATGGAAAATTAAAGGCCCTGTATGTGATTGGCGAAAATCCCATGATGAGTGATCCCGATCAGAACCATCTTAAAAAGGCTCTGGAAAACCTTGAGATTCTAATTTGCCAGGACATTGTCCTTTCCGAGACCGCACAGAAAGCGGATGTGGTTTTTGCAGGTGCCTCCGTGGCTGAAAAGGATGGAACATTTACAAATTCAGAACGTCGCTGCATGAAGGTGAATAAAGCAATTGATTCAGTAGGGGATGCGCTGGATGACTGGCAAATTATCTCCAGGCTTTCCACGGCCATGGGTTACGAGATGAGCTATGAAAACCCGGAAGAAATTTTTAATGAAATGAAAAAGCTGGCCCCGAGCTATGCAGGTATGACCTATGAGAGACTGGGCCTTGACGGGTTGCAATGGCCCTGTCCGAATTCTGAACATCCTGGGACCCCATTTCTACATAAAGAGCAATTTGCCAGAGGGAAGGGCATGTTTCATGCCATCGAGTATCTCGACCCGGACGAGATGCCCGACGATGAATACCCATATTTTCTATCCACCGGTCGAAATTTCGCACATTTTCATACCGGCACCATGACGAGAGCATCTGCGCATCTTGATGCCGAACAGAAAACCGGATATGTGGAAATTAATCCTGAAGATGCCAATAAATTAGCGGTTCAAGACGGTGATATGGTTTTACTTTCCACGCGAAGAGGTAAAATGAAGACCCCGGCCAGGGTAACCAGTATAGTAAAACCCGGCGTGCTTTTCGTGCCGTTTCATTTTGCAGAAAGCCCGGCCAATATACTCACCAATCCGGCTTTTGACCCCATCGCCAAAATCCCGGAGTTTAAGGTTTGCGCCGCTAAAGTCGAAAAAGCCCCATGAGCAGGAATATTGCCCTGCAATTCAAAATAAAGAGGCCTTTGACATAAATTTTATTTCAAAGGCCTCTCGACTTTTTAGGTAAAAAATCTGCGTCAACCCGGAATAACTTGCATCATACATCGATACCCTTAGGTCTCACTCAAAACAGTCTATATGTCTTTTGATTGAAATGAAAACTTCTTGAAATTTCAGACAGTCTTGATGGGAAACGAATCGTGGATACGCCCTGTTCCGTGAGAAATGCGGGATAGGATTATGGATTATTATCGTTAAATTAACTCCAGGTTGTGCCTCCATCCGTGCTGTTTATAATTGATAGACCGCCGGCGGCATTTACGCGCACCCCCAAAAAAAGTCCGCTTGAATTTGTCAAATGGATATCGCCCGTGGTACCGGCGGACATCCCCCTGCTATTAAATCCATACGTATTATTAGTAAATGTAGATCCGGTAATATCTATGTCATTCTCCAGCGTACCGGTACTTATGACGGTTTCGCCTTCGTCAAGGGTCTGGTCTTGATCCGTGTCTATAAATACTCTATAATTTTCATTTGACGTGTTAAATTCCATACCTATATCTGTATTGGTTTTCACCGCTCTGGATCTCGCCATATTCATGTCATCATAAATATGTCTTACGGAGGTTTGCAATCGGTGCCTGGGAAGCCAGGAAAAATAACTGGGTATGGAAATGCCCGATATTATACCCAGAATGGCAAGGGTAACGGTCAGTTCAGTTAACGTGAAGCCTTTATTATTCATCAATGTCCCCAATAAACAAAGCGATCTGTGTTTTATCGCCGCTAACCGACGGATAGGTATCAATCATTAATCCTTCATTGTCTTTAAAAAAAACCAAAAAAGCGGCTGATTTTGGGTCATCACTATCGGGTGCTGCAAATTCTCGTTCAACTCGTATTGACCAGCCGGTTTTGCTCATATGATATTTGTAATATTCTAATACGTTTTTCCATGAATCGTTGGTTTCAAGCTCGGCATAACAACCGCCCTTCAGGCGCATTTGGTTTACAATCTTGGAATCCGGATAACGGGAAACCTTGCCATTAAAAAAAACGGCATTCTATCCGCACATCCGCCAATAAGGTATAATAATATCAGTACAATAATAAATTGGATAAACGATTTGAATTTCATACGTCAGCCCTCTGTATTGTATGATCCTAACAAGGTTCAGATAAGTTACTGCAAAAACCATGCAAGAATTAAAAATCGATTGAAGAAAATTAAGAAATGATTAAATTCCAATAGGTTGTGCTGAATAATCAAATCGCAATGCCATTGTTATTGCGACGATATTCGGCAATATCTTTGCCATTTTTTGGCAAGCTTTACATTCTTTCAGGGAAATTTATAGAAAAAATCCGGGGGCTTTCGATGCATACAGCAGATAACCTAAATGTCTCTCAGGCGGGTTTTATTCATGTGCATCAGGAAGGAAGCTTCAATGAAATAAAAATTCAATCTAATCCACAAACAACGACACAACGTTAAACCGGGCAACATCAACCAGCCCTTTATCCGTGATTTTTAGCTCAGGAATAACGGGAAGTGCCAAAAACGAGAGTGTCATAAAAGGATCGGCAAGTTTTGTGCCGAACTTCCTGGCAGCATGGATCAGGCGGTCTATCCGGTCACGCACCGCTTGAATGGGTTCCCGGGACATAAGCCCTGCGATGGGAAGGGCAAGATCGGCGCAGACCTTTTTATCATATACTGCCGCCAGACCTCCTCCCGTTTTGACGATAGCCCGGATCGCAACGTTCATATCATCATCATTGGTTCCCACAACAATGATATTGTGGGAGTCATGGGCCACACTTGATGCGATGGCTCCCCGTTTCAAGCCGAACCCCCTGACAAACCCTTTTCCCACATTGCCCGAACCGGCATGCCGTTCAATGACCGCAATTTTCAAAATATCACGAGAGGTGTCGGCAACGGCCTTGCCTTCCGATATCATCGCCTCCATTATGCTTTGCCCGGTTATTATCTGGTCCGGCACGATATCCATGACTCTGATGCGCCCTTTTGCCGCCGGGATGGAAAGATCTATTTGTTTCGTGTCAACGTTCATGGACGGCGGAAAAAGAACAGGGTCGGGGGTTGCGATTTCAGGCGAAATCGTTCCATTCTCAGCCACCAGAACGCCGCCATAATACACTGCTTCCATG
>JBARSG010000631.1:0-1715 GCA_049644625.1 Desulfobacterales bacterium
GACATAGCTAATAGAGATGATATATGGATTGCAAAAGAGCTGTGTCGCAGGGTGTTTGACGGTCTAAAGAGTGAAGATTGAAAAGAGATTTCCCTTGATGTTGTTAGATTCATTGCCCGCCAATTAAGTCCAATAGCTTAGCAAGCAAGAATGCTATCAAATAATGTATTTGAATACGCATAAAGAATTATTCCGCCCAAATATGAAATCTGGTCTTACCGGTTTATGGCAGCTCAGCGGCGACCGAAAAAAGGCCATTCATGAGAACATTGATTATGACCTGTATTACAAAAGGAATGTTTCGTTTTTTCTTGATGTGGCAATTTTAATAGAAACGTTGATTTTTGCATTCAGAGGCATATAGATCCGCCCCAGTGAAATACATTGCATTGTCGCTATCGCGCCCAAGTTAAACAACAGCAACAACGAGGTTTCATCCCGGTTAAATGGAACGAAAAGATTTAACTGGACAGGCGGGGTAAAAATTTCACCCCAGTTAAATAACGATAAGGACCATTTAACGGGGCAAGCAGGGTAAACAGATTACCCCGATGAAATTCCCTATCGGGTCTGCGTAGCAGAATTTCACCCCGATGGAATAAACAGAAAAATAAATTCCATTGGGCAGGCGGGGCAGGCGCAGATTACACGGATTAGGAGAAAAGGGACAGGGAGGAAAAAAATGAGAAGGTGAGAAGAACTAAAGCTAAACAGCCATCTTTTTTACAGGAAATGCGCGCGGGATCCGTATACTGTCAGGGTGCATTTGCTCTCTTTCTTTCAAGGCCTTAGCAATTCTTTTCACATCAAATCTAAATTCCTGGCAAAATGTCTTTCTGGTTTGACGTATTTCTTTAATAACCAAATCATCTTTCATTTTCATCACCTGTTTCCTTAAAAAGTTGTAAGGGTGTTATGATTTCAGGGACAAACAGTTTTAATTTACGGTTTATGGCCTCTATATGTTCTTTTTTATTCACGTTGGCCAAGTGATTACAATTCCATGTTAGAAGATAGTCTATTTTATAAAAAGAGGCATATGCCAGATGAAAAGCATCACCCATATCAATTCTTGGAATCAGGTAATTTTTCAAATATTCTCTGACAATATCTTCAATCTCCGAAACAATGGGCAAAATCGAAATATCTTTGACCAGGAGAATAACTTTTTCTTTTTGCGGATAATTTCCTCTTTGTAATTCGACCAAAACTAACTCTGAAATATACAGGTCAAAGGAGTCCTTTTCATCAGTCCACCAAGCTTTTGTAATCTTTCTTCGATACCTTATATCAAGCTCTTTCCTTTGGTCATAATAATAACTCGGGATGGTGGTATCCAAATATAATGATCTTTTGATCACTTGGCTGAAAATCCTTGAATAATTTAGGGATCTGTTTGTTCCACGTTGTATTTTATTAAAAATTATAACATAGTATTTTTGATCGTGTCAACCGATATCCCGGAAACCAAGAGGAGGCTATTTCTTGCTAAAAGAGGACTTACGAAAGACTTCCGGGACAGCCGTGATATAGGGAAGATGGTGAGAATGGGTAGAAGTTATTCGTTATTGGTTAATGGTGAAAGAAATGCTGGGATAAGAACTAATGCTGGAATGTATTGGGCAGAAGACACCCCGGTTGAATCCCCTTCGGGGTGCTTCTGGCGCAGCAATTCAACAGGGCAAGGAGGGCGGAGATCCAGCTCGGAGCAGCCG
>JBARSG010000632.1:0-7385 GCA_049644625.1 Desulfobacterales bacterium
GGGTTCTCTTGAGTTCATCATCCAGGATTTCTTTCTCATGCTCTATGGTTTTAAGATCCAGGGCATTTTTTATGGTCTGTTTAAGTTCTTCATTATCGAATGGTTTGGGCACAAAATCATAAGCGCCTTGGTTCATGGCTTCAACGGCCGTCTCGGTCGTTGCATAGGCTGAAATCATAATGACCACGGCATCCGGGTTCTGGGCTTTTGCCGCCTTTAACACATCCAGGCCGGTAATATCCCCGAGCCTGATGTCGCAAAGCAACAGATCAAAGTATGTCTTTTTTATCATTGATACGGCATTGTGGCCATTTTCCGCAAATGAAACCTTGTACCCTTCCTTGCTGAGCAACACCTCCAATAACTCGCGCATGCTCAGTTCATCATCGACAACCAGTATGTGAGGCATATTTTTTGACATAAACATATTATTGTTGGAGGATGGAGGTTGGAGGCAAAAAATTAACAGCCTTAAACCTCAAATTTTTACAGCTTCATTCTTCCAACTTTCCGGTAGAAGATTTTCGTTTATTTCCTTTTAGTGAATTGATTAATCCATTTAGCTTTCGATCAATTTGTTCACATCGTTTTCTGATTTCGGTTGACTCTTCATCTGAAAAAAGTTTTTTTCTTCGAAAAATTTCGTTGAGCGTAACCACTTCATACAAGGAACCTTGAGCAATGTGAAGAAATTGTACGAATTCTTTTTTATACTGGCGGCCTTTTCCCTCGGCAGTATTTTTTGCTGGCGATGTGACAGCAGCTTCCATTTGACCAACTAATCTAAGATACCTGTTTTTTGGAAAATTATCAAGGAGATCAAGAACGAATTCCGCGAGATCAACAGATAGTTGCCATACTTCAAGCTTTTCAAATGGAAACACATAGTCACTCATATTTTGCCTCCAACCGGTAAAACGCATTAGGTCAAAGGTTTGAGGAGTGCTTCGCTAAAGGTTTGAGGTAAAAACACATGCCTCGAACCTTAAACCTCCAACCGCGTAGCGCTCCCCTCCAACCTCCATCCTCTAACCTCTAACAGAGTTTTCGTCCTGATAAACGATCTTTCCCCCCACCATTGTTAAAACCGCCTTGCCCTTCATATCCCATCCGTCAAAAGGGGTGTTGCGGCTGAGTGATCGGAAATTATCCGCATTTACACAATACGATCTTTCAGGGTCAATTATGGTAATATCAGCCGGTCGTCCGATATGCAATCCGTTTTTCAGCCCGAGAATGCGTGCCGGGTTGGTTGACATTTTTTCAACAAGAACGGTCATGGGCATCACACCGTCTTCAACCAGTTTTAAAGATAGAGAAACCGAGGTCTCAAGTCCGATGATACCATTTGCCGCCTGGTCGAATTCTACTTGTTTTTCAATAAAAGAATGTGGGGCATGATCGGTGGCGATAACATCGATGGTTCCGTCCGACACCCCCTGACGGACAGCCTCCCTGTCAGGGCCGGATCTTAAGGGGGGATACATTTTGGCGTTGGTATTATAATTTTTAACAGATTCCTCTGTAAGTGTAAAATAATGAGGCGCGGTTTCTGCCGTAACCGGTATGCCTCTTTCTTTTGCATCCCTTATGGCCCTTATGGATTCTTTTGTGCTGACATGTGCGATGTGAACAGGAACTCCCGTCAATTCACACAGGGCGATATCCCTTAAAACCATTATACTTTCAGAAGCATTGGGTATGCCCGCAAGCCCCAGTCGCGTTGCAACCGCACCTTCATTCATGGCGCCGCCGGCAGCCAATTCAAGATCTTCACAGTGGGAAATCACCGGCAGATCGAATCCTTTTGAATATTCCAGGGCTCTTCGCATCAGTTGGCTGTTCTTCACCGGGTTGCCGTCATCGGATACGGCAATTGCACCGGCTTCTTTTAACTCTGCATATTCACAAAGCCTGTCTCCTTTAAGTCCCTTGCTGATTGCAGCAACCGGATAAACACGAACCGTGTCCGCTGCCGCTGCCTTTTGTAAGATATATTCTGTAACCTGTCTGCAATCATTGACCGGGTCTGTGTTCGGCATACAGCATATTGCCGTAAATCCGCCAAAAGCCGCGGCCAGAGAGCCGGTTTCAATGGTTTCTTTGTATTCATGTCCGGGCTCGCGCAGATGCACATGCATATCGATCAAACCGGGGGTCACTATTTTATCCGACGCATCTATTATTTTTGCTTCCGGATACTCACCGCCTGCCAACCCGTCCTTTTTTATTTCAACAATGTTACCGTCCGCAATAAGGATATCCATTATGCCGTCTAAATTTCCGGGATCAATAACCCTGCCGCCCTTAATCAGTATCAGCATTTCGTGCACCTCCTGTCACCAGATATAAAAGAGCCATGCGCACGGCCACACCGTTTGTCACCTGGTCAAGGATAATGGAATAGGGCCCGTCTGCAACATCATAAGCAATTTCAACCCCCCTGTTTATAGGCCCCGGATGCATAATCAGCACATTCTCTTTGGCTTTTTTCAGTTTTGCTTTTGTCAACCCATACACGGTTGAATACTCGCGCTCTGTTGGAAACAAAAAGTCTTGCTGCCGCTCCTTTTGTATTCTTAACATCATGATAACATCTGCATCACGGATAGCCTCTTCTACATCGTAGGTAACCGAAACGCCAAGGGCTTCGATCCCCTTGGGAATCATGGTGCGAGGGCCTGCCAGTACCACATGGGCCCCCATTTTTGTGAAGCCGATACTGTTTGATCTGGCGACCCTGCTGTGAGATATGTCGCCGATTACGGCAATTCGCAGACCGGATATTTCGCCTTTATTTTCTCTAACCGTCATCAGATCAAGAAGGGATTGGGTGGGATGAGCGTGCATGCCGTCACCGGCATTGATAATCGAAGGCTTCATCATTCCTGCCAGCATATGAGGGGCGCCGGCGGAACTATGCCGTATTACGATCACATCAGGATTCATGGCTTCAATATTTCGCGCGGTGTCGATCAGGGTTTCTCCCTTGACCATGCTGCTGGAACTTGCGGAGATGGAAAGACTGTCCGCACTGAGCCGCTTGGCGGCAATATCAAAAGATATGCGGGTACGGGTGCTGGGTTCATAAAAGAAAAGAACCACGGTCTTGCCCCTTAGCGTGGGAACTTTTTTGATCGGCCGTTCGGATATCTCCTTCATTCTGTCCGCCGTGTCCAAAATCAAGGTGATCTCGTCAACGGAAAGGGACTCCATATCCAGGATATCTTTTTTTGTAAACTGCATGTGCCACCTGATTTGCGAAAGTGCTAAGTTTTAAGTATCTGTATAAAATAATTAATTTTATTACCTAAAACCTAACCCCGATACTACGGAAATAACAAATCACAAGCATCAAATCTCAAATAAATTCCAAAATACAAGCTCCAAATTCCAAATAAGATTCACAGCCAATCGTTTGTTATTTGTTTTTTTGGTCATTGAGATTTGTTTGTTATTTGTGTTTTGTAATTTGATTTTTTGACATAAAATACACAAAAATTATCATTAAGAAACTAAAACCAGATAAATTCGACTTTTACGAATTTCACCTTACTTGAGTAATCGCCCGATTCTATTCCACCTGACCCCAAAATCTTCCTTGTCCCAGGACCAGTAGATGATTAAGGCTTTACCTTTTACCGCCTTTAAATCGACAAAGCCCCAAAATCTGCTGTCATAGCTCTGATCCCGGTTGTCTCCCATTACAAAAAGTGAATGTTCGGGAACAACAACCTGGCCGAAATTATCCCTGGGTTGTATCACCGCCGGAAAAATGTGAGGGTCCGTATGAATCCCATAATCATAGTTGAGCAGCGTGTGATTCACATAAACCTTTTTGTCACGCACCTCAATTACATCCCCTGCAACGCCGATGACCCGCTTGATAAAATCTTTACTGGGATCCTCGGGAAATTTAAAGACTATGATATCCCCGCGTTTCGGGTTTTTTATCGGAATAATAGTTGTCTCTAAAAATGGAATCTTGACACCGTAAATAAATTTATTGACCAGGATGTGATCTCCGATCAAAAGCGTCTGCTTCATGGAACCCGAGGGGATTTTAAACGCCTGAATGATAAAAGCACGGATAAACAAGGCCAGAACGATGGCCACAAGGATCGCTTCAATATTTTCTCGAAGACCGCTCTTTTTTTTTGTACGGACTTCCTTTTTATCAGTTTTAGCGGAATTGTTTTTCTTCAAATTTATATAACACCTTTCCAATTGAAAATTAATATACCTCTCAATAACAGATTGCTGCAAATACCTGCCGCCACGTCATCCATGACAATGCCGGCGCCCCCGGATAATTTTCTTTCGATCCATGTAATCGGATACGGCTTCCAGATATCCAAAACTCTGAATAAAAGAAATCCAAAAACAACGGAAATCACATTAAAAGGAAGCCCTGTAAATGTTACCAGAATACCCGCAATTTCATCAATGACGATACAGCCCGGATCTTCCGTGTTTACTATTTTCTCAGCCTCCTGAGCAATCCATATGGCAAATAAAATAAAAATTACGGTTAAAAGTACAGCGATCAACAAATTGATTTTAGAAAGAATAAAGCAAAGCGGAAGTCCCAGGATAGATCCAAATGTTCCGGGAGCAAAAGAGATATTCCCAATAAAACAGCCGGTCGCAAGGAACATGACCGATTTCTGTTTTAAATTCATGGCCTGTCTCTATAGCTTGGCATCATTTTTGTCAAGTGTAAGTTAGGAGGTAGTCCCCCACCCTATTCGTGAAGCGATCTTATAATGGTATCGTATACCATCCGTATGGGAAGCTTTTTTTCAAGAGCGATGCTTTTGCAGACTTCATACTCCGGCACAATCCGCACGCCCCCGCCCGGCTCTGTAATCCGTTTTACCTGAATTTCACCGTAGGCTGTTTTCATAATAACCTTTTCACGGGTCAGCATACACCGTTTGGCATCATAATATCTTATGCCCAGTGAGCTGGTTTCAGATAAGATACAATCGATCAAAACCTCTTTCAGATTTCTCCGGCACAGAACCTGCACCAGTGTACCGGGTCTGTTTTTTTTCATAAAAACAGGAATCCAGTAAACATCCAGAGCGCCTTGTTCAAACAGGCGATCCATCAAGAATCCGAAGACCTCCGGGTTCATATCGTCAATGCAGGTTTCCAGCACCACAACCGTATCTTTGTGATGAGTTGATCTTTGGCCGGTGTCACCACATAAGCCGGTTCCGATAATAACCCGCAACAGATTGGGAATCGATTCTAGGTCACGTTTGCCGGCCCCGTAACCGGTTTTTTCAATGATCATCTCCGGCAGTTCCCCATAGGACTCCGCCAGGGTAACAAGGATTGCCGCACCGGTCGGGGTAACCAGTTCATGAGGTATTTTTGTGCCATAAACCGGAACACCTTTAAGGATGCCCAGAGTTGCAGGCGCCGGCACAGGCAGGGTTCCATGGTCACAGGAAACAAACCCTTTTCCTAAAGGGATGTGTGAAGCAATTACCGTTTTAATACCCAAGTAATCCATGCACAGCGCTGTTCCCACGATATCAACAATCGCATCAATACCGCCCACTTCATGAAAATGCACCTCGTCAACAGTGCACCCGTGAATCACGGCTTCAGCTTGTGCAATCCGTTCAAAGATGTCTCGGCTCATCTGTTTGATATTCGGGGATAACGGGCTGTTGCTTATCAGTGACCGTATTTGAGCATGGTCTCTCGATGTTGTGTCATCTTCCACCCGCACCTGAACGCTTTTCGCCGTAATCCCGTTACGAGATACGGTGTCAACACAAACGTCGAAACCTGCCAGTGGAAGCCTTCCTAATTGTTCTTTCAGCCATTCTACCGGCACCCCAAGGTCTAAAAACGCCCCCAAGGTCATATCGCCACTGATACCGGAAAAACAGTCAAAATAAGCAATCATTATTTTTCTTTTGTTTTGATCGTTGAGATCGTTAGAATCGTTAGCCGGTTTGTCCGTTGAGCCCGTTTACCGGTTGAGCCGGTTGAGCCTGTAAGGGCCATAAAAGCGATCGGTTGTCCTGGCTCAGGTTCACTCGTCACTTGCCATTAGTCATTCACCGCAGCAACCGTTTAAGCCGCTTAGGTTCCTTATTCGACATTCATCATTTTTACCCCGTGAAACTTTTTTCTATTTCACTGGGGCATTATTCGACATTCGATATTATAATATTTTTACTGCACCCCTTCTCAACTTCTGCCCTTCTCACCTTCTCACCTTCTGCCCTTCTGCCCTTCTGCCTCAAACCTCCAACCTCTAGCCTCTATCGGCGCAGCCATTACCTCCAACCTCTTACTTCCAACGGCGCAGCCCCCACCTTCTCCAATTCCAATCGTATGAACCCTAATGATCTCAAGCAAAAGTTCGGTTGTCCGAACCATATCATCAAGACCCACGGATTCCCGCACCGTATGCATATCCCGCATTCCTGTTCCGAGAACGCCCGTCATGATACCCTTTTCAAAGAAAATATTGGCATCTGCACCGCCCCCGCTTGTCTTTGTTTTCATTTTTCTTCCCAAGTTCTCAGCGGCTCTGCAGGCGAGTGTTACAATCGGGTGATCGTCAGGAACGTATGTACGGGAAAAATCTTTTTCGATCTCAGTTTCAAGACGGGGAAGTGCGTCATCAGAGGTCATCCCGTTATAGTTTTCCACAATCCCCTTGAAAGACGATACCATTGCATCGGTAATCTTACTTAGCTTTTCCTCATCATGGCTTCTCACCTCACCCTTGACCGTTACCAGGTTGGGTACGATATTCGTGGCCGTGCCGCCTTCAATTATGCCGATGTTACAGGTTGTTTCATGATCAATTCGTCCGAGTTCAAGTTCCGCAATAGCCTTGCTTGCCAGTGAAATCGCATTTATCCCTTTTTCCGGGGCGGCGCCGGCATGGGCATCTTTACCATGGACTCTGAACTCCAACCGGTTTGCAGAAGGCGCCCGGGTAACAATGCCTTCCGTATCCGTGGCATCCAGGGCATAACCAAATTTTGCGGTAATACAATCTAAATCAAGATGTTTTGCGCCCAAAAGACCGATCTCCTCGCAAACCGTAAAGACAAGTTCAAGCGGACCATAGGGCAGATCATTTTCCTGGATAATTTTTAGGGTTTCTAATAGAATGGCAATTGCGCTCTTGTCGTCCGCGCCTAAGATTGTCGTTCCATCACTGGTAAAAACACCGTCCGAAAGTACGGCGGTCACGCCTTTCCCCGGCTCCACCGTATCCATGTGTGCATTCAGAAGAAGCGGCGGCGCCTGCCGAGTCCCTTTGAACTTGGCAATAAGGTTCCCGGTATTGCCGCCGATCTTATCCCCGGCGCCGTCAACAAATGTTTCTGCTCCCATTGACTCCA
>JBARSG010000633.1:0-1617 GCA_049644625.1 Desulfobacterales bacterium
AAGGATCAATGCCCTAAAAGGATAGCCTAAAATGCTTTTTTCGGTCAGTGGTTGAATAGGGTTTAACAGCGGTTAAAAATAGGATTTGATTTATAAAACATGAAAAATTTCTCTTACTAAAAAAATAAGGGCATTCCCTGATTTTCCGGAAAATGCCCTTATTTAATTCAGAAATGGTGAGCTATACCACGGTGACATTTGTTGCAGCAGGACCTTTTTGACCCTGTTCTATGTCAAAAGTAACTCGGTCGCCTTCATCAAGTGTCTTGAAACCGGTTGAATTGATTCCTGAATGATGAACAAATACATCCGGACCATCTTCCTGCTCAATGAAGCCATAGCCTTTACTGCTGTTAAACCATTTTACAATTCCATTAGCCATAGTGACACCCTCCTTTCAAAAAAATTCTCATAGTTCCAAACTTCAGGTTGCCGCTGTGACAAATGGATCTTTCCTTCAGAACGAAACCGGTCCGCCAATTAAGAACGGGCCTTTATTGATTGTTTGAATAATAATTTCCTTATTAAGAAAAGTCAAGCGGATTATGCGGTCATTTTTCTTTAGCGGAGGATCTTGATTAATTTGAATTTTGACATCTGCTTTTTAATGTTGTATCCAAAATGTTCGCTATATTATTTTGATTTCAGAAAAATCCGATTTTCGTCTTGAGGGACAGAAATGGTCGAAAGAATAAAGTTTTTATCAGAAGATTATGAAATAGAAGGGCTGTTCAACAAAAGAGACGAGAATAAGGGGGTAGTGGTTACCCATCCGCATCCGCTGTACGGCGGAGATATGTATAATATGGTGGTTGAAACTATCGTTCATGTCTTTAATATAAAAGGATATTCAACATTAAAATTTAATTTCAGAGGGGTTGGAAAAAGCCGGGGGCAGTATGATAATGGCGTAGGCGAACAGAAGGATGTTTTGGCCGCCCTCTCATTTCTTGCGGATTTGGGCATACAAAAAATAGATCTTGTCGGATATTCATTCGGCGCCTGGGTAAATGCGCATGCCGCCGTTCAGGGGGATATTTGCGTTGAGAATATGGCGATGGTTTCACCTCCGGTAGGGTTTATGAATTTTCGCGAAATAGGAGCGATAAGCGTTTTAAAGTTTGTTATAACCGGCAGCCGGGATGACATTGCACCGGCCGATGCTGTAAAAAAAATACTCCCCACATGGAACCCCGATGCCCGCTTTGAAATTGTCCACGGTGCTGATCATTTCTATGGAGGATATCTTGGACAACTCGAATCCGTTTTGTCTTCTTGTATTTAGCCGATAATTGGTTGTCTTTAAACTGGATTCATATTATTATAACTTAAAATCTGCATTAACTTTTTTCAAAAGAGATAAAATTGAAATAATTATAATGCGCTATCGAGATGTTTTTATCAATATCCTCACACGGATAACAGGCAAAATAAAAGGATAAAATCCAGACTAAATTTGGAGAAAGTTAACCCTTCGGGAGCCTCGTCTTGACCGGATCTACTGCGTTATCAATCGATTGCAGTATTACAATACGGCTGCACGATTGATGCCTTGTATATCCAGCCGATACGAGGCTTGCAGAATTTAGGTTACAGTCTAAAAGGATTTGCAATTTT
>JBARSG010000634.1:0-1674 GCA_049644625.1 Desulfobacterales bacterium
CGGCAAGCCTTACCAGGAGGCGGCCGAACGACTCAGACAAATGGGCTATCAAATCAACAACGTCGATGTCAGCGGTCTGTCGAGCAGTCCTAAAAACGCCGAAATCATAGCCGGAGCTGTCGGCAAACAGAATCTGGGCCCATCCCAACGGCTGGTTCTCTTAGGCTATTCAAAGGGCACCACCGATATTTTGCATTTTCTGGTTACCTATCCGGAGCTGGCCCATCGCGTCACGGCGGTTTTGAGCGTTGCAGGCGCCGTCAATGGTACCCCCCTGACGGACCGTTATTCTGAGGCTAAGTACGACAACTGGTTCGCCAGACTCTCCCCGGGCAAATGCAGACCCGGCGACGGCGGTGTGTTCGACAGTCTGAGCAGAGTCGAGCAATTCCAGTGGCTGGCAACGCATCCGTTACCGGAACATGTACGTTATTTTTCTCTGGCGACGTTTGCAAGGTACGAGGACATGCAGCTGCACCAGCGCATTACCTACAAATTCCTGGAGAAAATACACCCTTTAAATGACGGCCAGCTTTTATTCGTGGATCAACTCATTCCGGGCTCAACACTTCTGGGCTACGTCAATGCCGATCATTGGACGGTTGCCGTTCCGGTGGAGGAAAAATTTTCAGACCGGGACCCGGCCCTAAGAGCTGAGAACCGGAAACTGCGTGACCTCCTTTTTGAAGCGCTGATCCTGTTTCTGGCCGAAAGCTTGAATTCGTCGCTTTAAGCTCAACATTTCTCAGGAAGATGCCCATACCATGAAACAGTCAGTTCGGGTGATCCATATCGGTGTTTTGATATTTCTGCTTCTTATGGCCCTGGGGTGCGCCTCGTTTCGACCCGTTCCAATGGAGCAGGTACCCTTTAAGAATCGGGCAGTGAAGCAATCCGATGAGGATGTCAATGTCACAGTTGTGGTCCTGAGTCCTGAAGAGAGTGAAAAGATTTTTGGTACGGAATTATCCAGCAGGGACATTCAGCCCGTTTGGATAGAGATCCAAAACAAGGGTCAAGCTACATACTGGTTTTTTCCCATTCACACAGACCCTGGGTACTTCTCCCCGGCCGAAGTGGCCTACATGAAACGTTTCCGCTGGTCACCATCCAAGAACAACCAGATGAGGGCTCATTTCGAAAGTATGGGCTTTCGGATGATCATACCGCCGGGCGAGACGGTCTCGGGTTTTATACATACAAATATGGATCCGGGCCTTAAGCATGTCAATGTCAGTATGTTTAGTTCAGAGGGGATGAAGAGCTTTCGTTTTGTGGTGGAAGCCCCGGGGATCAAAGCCGATTACCAGGAAGTAGATCTTAAATCATTGTATGCTCCGGAAGCGTATATCACCTGTGATGAACAGCGACTAAAAGCCGAACTGGAAAAGTTGCCTTGCTGCACGACAAACAAGCGCGGAAGCCGAAACGGAGACCCCTTAAATGTCGTCTTCATCGGTGACGTGGCAGACCTCCTGACGGCGCTCATAGGGGGTGGATGGGATGTGACGGAAGCAATGTCAACTGAGTCCATAATGCGTACAGCGAGATCTTTCCTTTTCGGAAAGCGATACCGGCATTCTCCAGTGAGTTCATTATACGTGTTTGGACGCAGGCAGTAAGCTGCGTTCCAAAAAGCCCGGGAGACGATCAATGAAAGAAACCACCTTAGAG
>JBARSG010000635.1:0-1703 GCA_049644625.1 Desulfobacterales bacterium
TCCCTATCAAGAATCTCTTTATATTCGGTTTCGTGCATCTTTAATTTTCTTATCTAACTCTTCAGCGGCCGCAGCTTTTTGCGGTCCGCTGGAAGAAATTGTTCGGCAATTCCGCCGATTGATTTGAATAGTGCCCAATTTGGGATACAAGACACTATTGGGCGCGAAAAAAGTCGATTCATCAGATCCAATCATCCATGTCAGCCAGTTAGCATGGCCCTAACCTGAACCACATTACCGGGTAGCTTGACCACACCTCCTTACCGCGATACCTTGCCTCTGAAGTGTCTATGGGGGCTTCGCCCCTATTCAGGCGTCTCTTGGTTTAAGGATGGGCAACGGTTCCCATGTAACGAAAGGGGTAATCCGGCGCTTGAACCGGCCCAGATCATCGTAGTGCATGACGTCGAACACGCCTTCATCCTGGCTGAAATGCTGGTTAGCCCTGTGCAGCGAGGCGTAAGATGGAATGATTCCGATGTTGTCTTGAGCCATAAGCCGTTTGCGGACGCCCTCCGGATTGGCGATAGAAATGGGAAGCTTGGCCTCGTGGATTGCCAGAAACATGCGCATCGTCTCCACCATTCTGCCGATAGATTCGCCTCGCAGCTCAACCTTCAAACCCTCTTGCCGGTATGAGGACGGGCGCGAAACGGTAAGGTCTATGTGCGTTGTGTTACCCCCTCGCTTAATTTCCCACGGGTGCCCACCTCCTCCTCTTTTGGGATGATTGCCGTCGATCCAATCAGCAAACTCCTGCTCGGAGGCTGGATCTATGTCCAGAAGCCCTTCGTGCCGGCCGTCGGCATATCGGCTATACATCTCTCGACCAGACAAAAATTCATCGACTGTCTCCTCTTTACGCTTCCCGGCAATATAGGCGATTCTGCAATACTGGAAATAATCATCCGCTGTCATGGACGAGACTTCCGTGTTCTCCGCTTTGAGGAAAAAGCCATATTCGACCAGACGCACCAGCTTCAAGGTCCTGTCCTTGCCCAGTTCCTTATCCAGGCGGTAAACATCAGGGAGAGAGGCGCGTATGAGAGCATTGGGGGCAACACCGTATCTGTGACGTAACGGGTACTCGACCTGAATTCGTTTGTTGGCCTTTATCCAGTCTTTCCGGGCAACTTTCAGCCATTTTCGCGCGGATGCGATTAGTGGTTCCCATACCGTTGCCAGTTGACCATGGTTTTCAACAGAGTAAGAAGAGGCGCCCATGGAGTCCATTGCGCGCACGCCCTTTTTCGGTTCGACCTCCAGGCTGCCACCACTACTGCCGACATGAGTGATATAGAAAGTGTGTTTGTACTTGTTGACATGCAGGTGATTCCACTTTTTCCCCTTGTCCGGAAACAAGATATTCCAAACGCGGTCCAAAGCGGACAACTCGTAGGAGAAATCACTCAACTCCTTCACTAAAGCGAAAGTTGAAGCTACCAGTTCCATTGCTCTTCAGTTCCCATATGTCTCGTAGTTGCCTATTTTTGCCGAACAATTTAATTCACCGGAAAAATTTCTGTAATTTGTAATATAAGATGATATTTCAGAAAAATTCCCGTGTTGACATGTTCTGCAATAACAATATATAGGCTAACTGCAGAATATATAAGTAGAAAATTTATAAAGATATTATGAGGAAATCAATGCAGTATGTCAAGGATAATAACAGACGGAAATCAAAGAAATTATTAGATCTT
>JBARSG010000636.1:0-2438 GCA_049644625.1 Desulfobacterales bacterium
GTTTCAGGAAATCCGCCGCCGATGTAAAGGGCATCTATCGGTGGAATCGTATCAATGGCCAGAGGGCTTATAAATATCGTTTCTGCACCTGCCGCGCCGATTGCCTCGATATTTTCAGGATAGTAGAACTGAAAGGCCGAGTCCTTGATGATACCGATTCTGGGCCGTAGATGCGGGTCGGAGTGAAGCGAAGATTTCGCTTTTGTGGGGATGCTTTCTTGAAGTGCGGCTGAAACAGGGAGTGCGCCGGCATCACCGGCAACTGCGGCCAACGCTTCAAGATCAAGATAGCGGACGGCTATTTGAGATGCGGCTTGGATGGAATCCTTTGCCCAGCCGTGTTCCGGTGTGGGTAAAAGTCCCATGTGCCGCTCAGGAAAATTTTGCCAGTCGAGTTTTGGAACCGCACCTAATACGGGAATATCACAGTAATGTTCAATATTTTTTCGGAGGACTTTTTCATGCCTGGGCCCGGCAACACGATTTAAAATAACACCTTTAATCTTGGTACCCGGATCGAATTTCACACATCCGAGCACGGCCGCAGCCATGGTTCGGGTTGACTCTGTACAATCAATGCAAAGAATCACCGGCGTTTGCAGCAGTTTCGCCAGTTCCGCGGTACTGGTGCTCCCTTGGATATCTATCCCATCGTAAAGACCCCGGTTCCCCTCTATAACTGAGATATCGCCTTTTATGGAATGTAAGAAAAAGGATTGGAGGATAAGCTCTTTTTGGGTCAGGAAGGTGTCGAGATTGTAGCAGGGCCGGCCGGCCGCAAGGGCGAGCCAGCCCGCATCAATATAATCAGGGCCTTTTTTAAAGGGTGTTATCTGTCTGCCGAACGATTTCCACGCTGCAGTGATTCCGATCGACAGTATGGTCTTACCCGATCCTCCCCGCAGGGCTGAAATTAAAATTCTGGGAAAATCCATATTTTCCTGCTGCACAGGAGGTTTTTATATTAAAATATTTTCCGGATCGGCCTTTTTAATACAAAAAATCTATGTTTTAATCTTCGTGCTCGGCCGCAGCCTGCTTGCCGGCACCTTTCAGACTATACAAGGTTGTGCTTCCGCTGGACCAGTACTCAAGGATTTCATCCTCTACCATTTTACTGATCAGCTTTTTGGCAGGCCTAGGCTTTTCACCCAGCATTTTACAAAGGTCGTTAAAATAGAATTTGGTTTTCCCTTTTTTCTTTTTCATCGCTGTTACGATTATTTCAGCTGCTTCCGCTTGATCCATGATTTAGCCTCGTCTCTTTTAGTGCAGGGGACACGTGATGTGTCCCCTACGGGTTGATTTTCGTTTAGAACTTAAAGTTCGATGTCTGACGCCAGGTAAAATAAGCCGGATCACGAAAATCATCGATCAGATGATGGGTGAACTCGAGTTCACATTTCTCAAAGAATCTTTCCCACCCGATCCTTTCAGCCCATTCGCCCAGACGTTCATACTTGTTGGCGTCTTTTGCATAGGCGTCTACCATTCTCTTGATGGTATCCGTCATAGTAGGCCAGCGGGGCATTTCGTTCGGGATAAAGGCAACAACAACCTTGGAGAACTTGGGAGCGCTGATCCGGTTGGACACCTTTCCCCCTGCCATGAGTACGATACCGTCGCCCACATCATCTGCAAGCGGCATGGAGGGACACATGGTGTAACAGTTACCGCAGAACATACACCTGGGCTCGTTTACGGAAACACTTTTTACCTCTTTTCCATCTGCCAGTTTAACCTTGGCCGGTTTGATGGCTGCCGTAGGACAGGCAGCGATTGCCAACGGAATTTCGCACATTTTGTCCATGTATTCATGGTCCAACATGGGCGGTTTGCGGTGATAGCCCAGAATGGCGATATCCGAGCAATGGACGGCGCCGCACATGTTCAGACAGCAGGCCATGGAGACCCGGAGCTGGGCCGGTAGCCGCATATTGGTAAAATCATCAAAAAGTACATCCAGGGTAGCTTTAACGGTACCGGATGCGTCTGTTGCCGGTGTGTGGCAGTGGATCCATCCCTGGGTATGGACAATGTTGGTAACTCCGGCGCCGGTACCCCCGACGGGGAACTTGTAACAGCCGCCGGCCTGCTTGCGGCTCAAAAGATCCTGCTTCAAAGGCTCTACTTTTTCCTTGCTGTCCACCATAAACTCAATGTTATTGCGTGTAGTGAATCTGAGATGTCCGTCACAATGTTTGTCCGCGATTTCGCAGATTTCACGGATATGGGATACGCTCATAAGACGGCACCCGCCGACTCTTATCGTGTAAACTTCGTCGCCGGATTCTGCCACATGGACCAGAACGCCGGGTTCCAGAATTTCATGATACAGCCATTTACCCTTGTTCTTTGCAATTACGGGAGGGTAAAATTCGTCAAATTTTCTTGGGCCGATGTCGGTTATCCTGTTTGCCATCGGCTTGTCAGGATTG
>JBARSG010000637.1:0-3440 GCA_049644625.1 Desulfobacterales bacterium
CAGCAGGTTGCCGAGATGATTTTCTCGGGCATTCTGGGCACCAGTGTCATGTATATTTCAGACAAATCAGGGACCACGTTGAATCGGAATATCCGTGCCCTGACTGAATATTTGGACATGATTATAAAATAAAAAACGTCTTTACAGCGCGTGTTGAGAATATAACTCGATGAAAGAATGTAAATTCTAACATTTTTTGAATTTAAAAAAGGGAGAACGGTCGGTCTTAAATGGAAAGGAGGTAGAGGTATGGATTTTTTACTGTCCCAAAGAGAAGAGCTTCTGAGAAAGTCGGTCAGGGAGTTTGCCGAAAGTGAACTACCACCCAAGATTGAAACCATGGAAAAAACCGGTGAATTCCCGATAGAGCTGCTGGAATCCATGGCTAAATTGGGAATAACCGGAATCATTGCGCCGCCGGAATACGGAGGGGTCGGGCTCGGTTATCTGGCCAGAACCATTGCCCTGGAAGAGCTGGGCCGGGTGTGTGCGGCAATTCCCATGGGCATGCAGGTCCACCATATGGCCATTGCCGCGCTGAATGATTTCGGAACCGATGAACAGAAACAAAAATATATTCCGCCGTTGGCCAAAGGTGACACCATGGGCGTTGTGGCGGTTACCGAACCTTCGGGAGGATCCGATGTCGTGGGAATGCAGGCAACCGCGGAACTGAAAGAGGACAAATGGATTCTCAACGGCCGGAAATGTTTTATCACCAATTCGCACACGTCCGATTTCTGGATCGTCATCGCGAAAACCGCCGAAGGCGCCAAGGGCCTGTCTGCGTTTATTGTTGAAAAGAATCACCCCGGCGCCAAGACCGGTCGGGTTGAGCACAAAATCGGACTTCGGGGCGCCAACACCGGAGAACTGGTGTTTGACAACTGCGAGATTCCCAAGGAAAATATTCTGGGTCAGGAAGGCGGCGGCCTTGCCGTCGCGTTAAAAACCGTCAGCGAGTCCGGACGAACCGGTATGGCGGCGACGGCATTGGGTATTATCAATGCATGCCTCGAAGAAGCCGCGAGATTTGCCAGTGAAAGAGTTCTTTACGGAAAACCGATCAGTTCGCTTCAGGCCATCAGTTTTTATCTGGCGGAGATCTATACGGAACTGGATATCTGCCGGCTGCTGTGCTACCGGGCAAGCTGGATGAAAGACCAGAATATGCGCTGCGACACTGAAAATGCCATGGCCAAATCCTACACCTGCGATGCTGCTGTGCGGTGCGCCCGTAAAGCGGTTGAAATTCACGGTGCTTACGGCATTTTGCAGGAGTACAAGGTTCAGCGATTATTGAGGGATGCCATGGTGACGGTGCCCGCCGGCGGAACCGGAGAAATCGGCAAAGTCGTGTTGGCGAGAGCTGCACTGGCGCCTTACAGAAAGAAAAAATAGATGAATGTTCCATGAAACGTATGATTGTCTGTGTAAAGCCGGTTCCGGACCCAAATGCATGGGACCGGCTCCAAATGGATCCCGTATCCAAGACCCTGATCCGGGAAGGGATTCCCAGCGTCATCAATCCGTTGGACAAACATGCCGTTGAAGCGGCCCTGGAGATGAAGGACCTTTTCGGCGCTGAAGTTATTCTGTTGTCCATGGCTCCCTTTGACGCGCAGCCTGTGTTGCGCGAAGTTCTGGCCATGGGGGCAGACCGGGCGGTTTTACTCTCGGATAAGGCCTTTGCCGGATCGGATACCCTGGCCACAGCCCGCATACTGGCCCAAGGCATTCGAAACATCGGAGAATTTGACCTGATCTTTTGTGGTAATTTTACACTGGACGGATCCACGGCTCAGGTTCCTTCCCAGGTGGCCGAATTTCTCGATATTCCCAATGTTATGCATGTTTGTGACATGGATATCCTGAAAACCGAAAGCTTACTGCTGACACAGAAGATTGAGCAGGGAACGGTCAAGCTTGAAGCCGAGCCGCCGTTGCTTCTCTCCTTTACAAAAGAAGCCAATAAACCGCGTTATATCTCTTTTATGGAGATACTGGCGGCTGAAAAACGGGAAATCCACATCTGGGACAACGCAATTTTGAATATCGACGAAACCCTCATCGGTCTAAAAGGTTCTCCGACCCAAATGGCGGATCTTTTACTGCAGCCAAAACAACGAAAAGGCATACGCTTAACCGGAAATCCCGAAGAAATTGCCCGGGAGCTGGCCGATAAAATTCATCAACTGGGGATTATCTGAAAAAGGAATGAAACCATGAAAACGCAACATATTGGTGTATTTATCGAACAGCGAGGCGGTATACTTCACGACGTAGGTCTGGAACTTCTCGGAAAAGCGCGTGAGCTGGCAGAGGTTTCTAAAGGAACGGTCAGCGCTTTTCTTTTGGGCCGGGATATTTCCGCACGTTCAGACGACCTGATCGCCCAGGGTGCCGACACGGTCCTGCTGGCCGACAGCCCTGTTCTGGAACCGTATCGACTCCTGCCGTACACATCCGTTCTGGCTCAAGCCTGTGAAACCTATGATCCGGATATTCTTCTGTTCGGAGCGACCCGTATGGGGATTGAACTGGCACCCCGCCTTGCGGCCCGGCTCAAAACCGGTCTTTCCGCTCATTGCATGGATTTGCGACTGGATACAGAAGGAAAACTCCTTCAGATGGTGCCGGGATGGGGCGGAGGGGTGGTGGCAACGATTCGGTGCCCCGACCACCGTCCCCAGATGGCCACCGTCATGCCAGGAGTCATGAAGAAACTCGTACCCACGGAGCGGTCCGGTGAATGCATTCATTTGTCTGTGAGAGAAGATCTTCACAGGTTCGGCCCCAAAGTTTTGGAGGTCCATATCGAGGAACCCAAAGAGATGCCGCTTGAGAAGGCGGATGTGGTGGTGGCCGGCGGCTGGGGAATCGGCAACCCGGAAGGCTGGGCCATTTTGGAAGATCTGGCCGCCCTGTTATGTGGCGCCGTCGGCGCCACACGACCGCCGGTGGATGAGGGCTGGGTGCCGGAGAGCCGGATGATCGGACAAAGCGGTAAAACTGTGAAACCCCGCCTCTACATGGGTATCGGGATTTCAGGAATGTCCCAACATGTGGTCGGCATGGATGAATCCGACTGCATTGTGGCCGTCAATACAAATCCTAATGCAGCCATATTCGAAGTTTCGGATGTAGCCGTGGTGGGGGACTACAGAGAAATCCTTCCGCCGCTGCTGAAAGAAATTCGAACAAGACTTACTGAAGGTCGCATGGATACGTGTGAACTGCCGCAATAACGGTTCAAAACCGATAGCTCCCACCATCAAAATAAAAAGGTTACGGTTTAACCGTTGAAAGGGGCAGAGCCGTTTTTTAGAATTCCTTAGTCCAGGTTCCGCGTAAGTCGTTACTATAACCTCCGACTCAAATTACAGGGCAAACGCATTTGAATTCCAATACAGGGAGAACGCTCCACGACGGCGTGTATC
>JBARSG010000638.1:0-2498 GCA_049644625.1 Desulfobacterales bacterium
GCTATCAGGAGCATGGTGTCAATAACAGCATATGTAAGCACAAGTTTCAGTCGGTTGGAAAGAGAAACACGCCGTGGTGGAGCGTTCTCCCTGTATTGGGATTCAAATGCGTTTGCCCTGGACCATCGTGTTGACAGGATATCTTAATTTTGCAATGAAAGGTTATATGGCAAAAACTTGATCGTTCTCAGATCTTATTAAACAGGGGGAAAACTATGAATGACCAAGCATATAAAATGTTCAGGTCGGCAAACCGCGAGCATCTTCATTCCTTATGGGAAAAGGCGAAAAACAACGATTTAAACGGCCTGAATGATGAGGATAAACGTCTGGCTGAAGCCATGCTGATGCACGAAGAGGAATTTTTCAATGAATTTGAATTCGCCGACGTTCTTCATTTCTAAAACCTATCAAAATTACAAATCGTTTCGATACAATTTCTGATCATTAAGGAATAAAAAAATAAGTTCCAGTATATAGTTGTCTACAACATAACCTTCCCATCCCAGACGCTCCAAATTCTGCTTGACGCAAACCGGTGTACAATACTTACCACTGCTGATTACATTGGCCACATCCTTTATAAGCCGGTTTATTTCCACGGGGACCAATCCTCTGTCCTTAAGCTTTTTTGATATGATACCGATTATCGTTGTCATGAAACACCTCCGATTTAGGTTTTAGTAAATTACTCCCATGAGGCGCCATTCTATTCCCATATTCACCGGTAAATGTCAGCATGCGCGATAGTTTTTTGATTGCGCAATTCTTTTGAAATACATCCAGACCAAAAGAATGAACCGAAGAAAGAAAGCACGTGTGAATAAAGACTCTTCCGGCAATGCCGCGATATTTTTTTAGGGTATTGATCAGTTCATAGGCGGATGAACCGTCAAAGTCTCCCATGAGCTTAAGATGGAGGTTATCCCTGTTTTTATGACAATAAATTCTGAAGTTTGATGCCATTGTTCCCCTCCTTGTCGCTGGTCCCTCTCTTTTTAATTTATCACTGCTCCTGAGTCATTAGCCACCGTTTTTTATCATTGTTTTTTAGATGTGGAAGGTTCCAAAGCCAAGGATGCACGTTCCAATCCCCCTGCCTGCTTTGGCTGAACCTGGATCTCGCACTCGGGAAACAGTATCTTGAGGCATGCAATTAGGGTTTCACATTCTTCAGGACGATTGGTTAAGAGAACTACTTTATCCATTGTAAACATCCTTTCTGGTTGAAACCTGTGGGTTTACCAAGCAATTCTATTTATAATACAGCAATAATGATGCCAATTAAGATTGTATGATGGTTTTGTTACCGGTTGCCGGTTTCTGGATAAAATAGTGTAGAATTGAAGTTCGAACTTAATATTTTTGTTGTCATCCAACTGTTAATGTGTTAAATAGATGAACAGTTAAATTGTTTAACATATAAACAGGAGGCGTCCATGTTTGAACAGGAATTGAACAAGTATTGGAAAACGGTGGTGGACACGATTCAGGACGGGATCATGATTGTGGACACAAAAGGAACCATAAATTCGGTTAACCGGGCTTTTGAAACCATTACCGGGCATTCTGAAACAGAGATCATAGGGAAACCCTGCACCATATTAAATTGCAATGCCTGTGAGTTGGTCCGAGGAAATATAGGAAAAGGACCCCATTGGTGTGGCTTGTTTAAGAAGGGCAAGTTAAGAATGCAAAAATGCGTCATGACGCGAAAGAACGGAGACCATATTCACGTTGTGAAAAATGCTTCTGTTCTCTTGGACAGCAAAGGTAATATAACGGGCGCTGTTGAAACCATAACCGATATTACGGACCTCATTGAAAAAGAAACCCAGATCGAGACTTTTCGGCGAGAACTCGAAACAGAAGATCAATTTTATGGCATCCTTGGGACATCAATGCCGATGCAGCAGGTTTTTGCCATGATTACAAACGCTTCCGAGTCGGATGCACCGGTGATTATTTTTGGGGAAAGTGGGACTGGAAAGGAGCTTGTAGCGAGGGCAATTCATAAAAGTGGTCCCCGAAAAAACATGCCGTATGTAAAGGTCAGCTGTGCGGCGCTGAATGAATCGCTCCTGGAAAGTGAGCTTTTTGGCCACGTAAAAGGTGCTTATACCGGCGCGTTTCAGAGTCGAACCGGAAGATTCGAAGCCGCCCATGAAGGAGATATTTTTCTGGACGAAATTGGCGATTTACCCCTTTCAACCCAGGTAAAACTTCTGCGGGTGCTGGAAGAAAAGACCATTGAACGGGTGGGGGATCACCGGCCGATTCGGATTGATGTTAGAATCATTACGGCAACCAACAAGGATCTAAAACAGCTTGTGGATCGAGGTATTTTCAGGGAAGATTTTTATTACCGGATAAATGTGGTTCCCATATGGGTTCCGCCATTGAGAGAAAGGACCAGCGATATTCCGCTGTTAGCTGAGTCATTCTTCCAAAGAATTTGTCTGAAAAGCGAAAAAAGAATCCGAGGCATTGCCAATGAC
>JBARSG010000639.1:0-1670 GCA_049644625.1 Desulfobacterales bacterium
GGGCAAGAGGTGATAAAAAGGCTTCAATCAATATTATAGTTGAAGAAATTCGAAAAGTATTATCTGACCAAGAATTACTTATGTTATCTCGTCTTATAATCCTAGATAAAAATGAACCGGCACTGAAAGCTATACACAAGGCAATGCACGTTGAACATGGACTAGCTGAAATATCGGATAGTAATTTTTTTGGTTTGCCTATTAAACATGCTTATTTAATAACCTCGCGAAGAAAAGTTCATAACCAAAAAATTAAGCGGACGCAAAAAGCCGCGCCGCTTATTTAAACGTTCGGATGAATAACAAATGATAATTTAAGAACGTTTAAAATTATGGATTTATGTTATAATTATGTTTATTGAATTGGAATGGGATCAAAACAAGGCGGCATCCAATCTCTTGAAACATGGAGTCTCATTCGATGAAGCAAAAACTGTATTTGATGATCCACTCTATGTTGATTTCTATGATCCGGATCATTCCTATAATGAACACCGATATATTATCATTGGACATTCACTGAAAAACCGTTTGCTGATTGTTGCATATGCAGAAAGAAAAAACAAAGTTCGTTTAATCAGTGCAAGAGAAGCTACTCGGAGGGAACAAAAAGTTTATGAAGAAGGATAATGTAAAAATGGAAGATGAGCTTAGGCCAGAATATGACTTAATGAGCTTAAAAGTGAGGAAGGTTGGCCCTGAACGGAAGAGTTTTTTTGGAACTACAGTACGTTTAGAAGCAGATGTAGCAAAGGTGTTCCCAGACTCTGGATCAGTAAATGAAGCTTTGCGATTTTTAATTCGAACTACCCAAAAAAACAAGTCATCATTCCCTGGCAGCACCAAGAATACTTGATTGGTCGATCAAAAGGTTGGAGCAGACGGCTTGGAACTGTGGCGCCCGATGATTCATATCTTTATTGAACATTTTAGCTTCTCCGTGTCCTTGGCTTTGTCACGCCGCTGCTCAACCTTGGCGTTACAACTTGGATATCTCCAACGTACTTGAAAGAATCAGAGGCCGTCAAAACCTGTGATATCCACATTTCCGATTCTTAAAGCCAAGATGGTGCTACTGCTATGTATCACAGACCACATAAAGCGTTTGATATCAAACGGATACCACAACAATGTATGCCTTAATAAAGGCATTCGAACTCAACTGGCATACCACAATATCTTGTACAAGATTCGATAATTGAAATTACACCAAGAAGTCAAACATAACTGCTATGACACTGGAATCCCGGCATTTTGAAGTATTGTGATGGTAATAATAAGAAAACCTGGTGCCTTAAAAATTAAGGATACGATAAGTATTCAAAGTCCCACCTTCCTTAGAAAAATATCGGATAGAGCATCTAATCAAAACCGTACAATGTTACAGATATCTGTATGACAGTAATTTCAAACCCGGATTGCAGAAGCACACAGATTGTCGAGAAAGCCAAAGAATTCGGGGCGTGTTTGGCTGGAATTGCAAGTGTTGAAGGGCTCAAAGAATCCCCTTCTCATATAATATATGGAAAACTTGAAAAACATGAAGGCGTGGGTATCAAAAAAACCGGCAAAATAAAACCCGGTCAGGTTTTGTGGCCCGAAAATGCCAGATCCGCAATCGTCATTGCCGTTGAACACCCTGAGGAAAGGCCGGAACTTGACTGGTGGAA
>JBARSG010000640.1:0-2300 GCA_049644625.1 Desulfobacterales bacterium
TTCCTCTATTCATGTTCATCACATAACATAAATGCTTGCCCGAGGCAAGTCGTAGATCTCGTCGTCGCTACGCTGCACCGAAATCAAATGCGTTTACCCTGCTCGTCGTCGGGGGCGGAACCGTTAGGAGCCGTCTTTAAGGCTGGAGTGAAGCTAAAAGTGAGACGAAAACGAGAAATACAGAATGGAGCGGCAAACTGGAATGTAAATCCATGAGTTCCGCTTCAGTGGTCAACCAATATTCCAATGGATGTGCCAAAAGCATTGCACCGGTTTGCTGTTTATGACAATTAAAAATGCCGGTTTGACAATAAGGCCCACATTTGGTATTTAAACTTCAATTACCGGCATTTGAATGAAAATTGCCGGTGCATTCCTAACTGTACTATATGTCATTATTCATTTGATTGCCGCGCATCGTTGGAACTTTTGAGACCTTTGAAAAACGTCCCCACAGGGTCATTACCATGAAAAATTCAAGTCTGGATAACAACGGGCAAGGAGGATGAATTGGATCATTCAAAACCGGTTCTGGTTACCGGAGCCACCGGCTACGTCGGCGCGCGCCTGATTTCGCGATTGCTGATGTCCGGGTATCGCGTACGGGGTATGGGAAGATCCCTGGCCAAATTGAAGTCACGGTCCTGGGGGAGGCACCCCATGATTGAGCTGGCGGAAGGGGATGTTCTGGACCTGCCGTCCCTTAAGCGAGCGGCCAGGGGCTGCGGGGCGGTGTTTTATCTGGTGCATTCTATGATTGCCCAGAAAAAGGGATTCGCGGATGCCGACCGAACGTCGGCCCGAAATATGGTAGCGGCAGCTGCGGCCCAAGGCCTGGAAAGAATCATTTATTTAGGAGGGCTCGGTGATGTTAACCACCCCGACATGAGCGAACATCTGCGCTCGCGCCACGAAGTCGGCAATATTCTCCAGTCCGGCCCGGTACCCGCTACCGTGCTTCGGGCCGCCATGATCCTGGGATCCGGCAGCGCTTCTTTTGAAATGTTGCGCTACCTGGTCGAACGCCTGCCGGTAATGTTAACGCCCCGTTGGGTTCACACACTCTGCCAGCCCATTTCGATTACCAGTGTACTGCATTATCTCCAGGGGTGTCTCGAGCACGATGAAACCATCGGCCAATCCTTTGACATCGGCGATCTGGATGTATTGACCTATAAAGAAATTATCGATAGTTACGCTCAAGAGGCCGGCTTGCGCAAACGTTTGATTATCCCGGTTCCCCTGCTGACCCCCAAACTAAGCTCCTATTGGATTCATTTGATTACGCCGGTTCCGGCCTCCATTGCCATGCCCTTGGCCCAGGGCTTGCGTATTCCGGTTATTTGCAAGGACAATCGTATACGGTCCATCATCCCGTATACGCCTTTAAGCTGCCGTGAAGCAATTCGAATCGCTTTGGAGCGCATTGAAAACCGGCAGGTGGAAACCTGTTGGACCGATGCCGGATGCCTGCTTCCTCCGGAATGGGCCTATTGCGGTGATGCGCAGTACACCGGCGGGACCGTTTTGGAATGCGGCTACCGAATCCAGATAAAAGGGACGCCCCGAGAGATCTGGGCGCCGATCCAAAACATCGGCGGAGAAACCGGTTGGTATTTCGGTAAAGCCCTGTGGAAGCTTCGCGGGGATTTGGACAGACTGATTGGCGGCTTCGGTTTGCGTCGGGGTAGACGGCATCCATCCGAGCTGCGGGTTGGAGATGCCCTTGATTTTTGGCGCGTTTTGGAAGTGGAGCCTGAACGGCGGTTGGTTTTATTGGCTGAGATGAAACTGCCGGGAGAGGCGTTGCTTGAATTTCGAATAATACCCAAGACTGACGGCTATAGCGAACTCGAGCAGCGTTCCCGCTTTTTGCCCCGAGGGCTTGGAGGCATACTTTACTGGTATGCCTCTTATCCGTTCCATGAGTGGATTTTTGGCGGCATGCTTCGAGCCCTTGCCGGAGCCATCGGCAAGTCCATTGTTCGTGGTCCCGAACGGTTTACGCCCAGATTGCCGGATCGTTGCGAACTCCCGCAGCGAAAAACGTGACTCAAACAAACAATTAAAACCCACAGAGCCAAACAGAATTCATAAGTGCCGACATACGGCTTGACACCGGGAAAGAGGGTGCATAAGTTGCGAAATAATCCTTATCTGTTCTTTTGGATAAAGGAGGTATACCATGGATAAAGCATTAAAATGGGGGTTTATAATAATTGCAAGCTTGGTGGTGATCATCATTGCAGCCATTTTGATCATTCCCAGGGTTGTGGATGTTCAAAAATACAAGCCTGAAC
>JBARSG010000641.1:0-2647 GCA_049644625.1 Desulfobacterales bacterium
ATTTACCACCGATGGATTGGCGATTTTAACCAGATGTGAAAAAGATTCGGGGGGTGTTGCAGCATTCATTGCCGAAAAGGACTCCGATGATCCCCCTATAGACAACACAGCGATAATGACCCAAACGACCAAGAATCTGCCCAAAATCAGGGGTATCCGGACAGAGTTGTTTTGATGCGATTTCAGTTTTTTCATGACGTTTTCCCTTCTTTTAAATAGAGGTCTTTTAATTTCGTTTCGAATTTAGTAAGGATGTGTTCAAGGGCCAGGTTCCAGCCTGCCATCAAAGCATCCGATTCCGGAACCGTCACAGTATTCAATTCCAGAAGCATCGACGATAACCCGCTTGGGCGACGTTCTGTCAAGCTCCAGGTTTGTCTTACGCCAGACATTGCCCGTGCTCATCGAATCGAGCCGGCCGATAATCTTGACTTCAAGGATGCCCGGCGCTATCATGTTCGTATGGATAGACGAGGAAGGGCTATCCGGAATATGAGGTGGACTATAATTCAGCATTTTATCACCTGTTTTGGTTTTTATACCAAGTTTCTATGTGATTCACAAGAAAAACAAGGGATAATACCGAATTGAGTTTTCACTCGATCCAAGGTGTTATGGATTCGATCGATTTTTAAGTATGAAATTGATGACTATGGTGCTTATTAAAAAAATTTTTCTGGTTTTAGGCATCGCCCTGTGTTTTGTTGTAATTTTTCTTTCAGGCATCGGCCTTTATCTCTATTATCATCCTGACCAAGTAAAGCCGATAATAGAGAGATCGCTCTCATCATCCACGGGAGCATCATGTACCATAGAAAACCTTTCTTATTCTTTTAAACCAATGGTCTTAGAGGCCAAGGGTATTCTTTTCAAACCCCTGAGGCCCCAGCAAGCCTTCTCAATGGAAATCCCTTTCATCAGAGCGGATATGGATGTTGAGGGTCCATGGGGTCACAGATCCCTCATTCTTAAAAATATACAGATGAACGGCCTATATCTCGACCTTTTTTCCGAACGGTTCACATTCCCCGGCATCTTACCGGCGAAAAGGGGGCCCTCTTTTCCTGCCGGAATGGTTCGGGGTCTTATCGGCCTCTTTTTCTTTCGAGACATCAGATTTCAGTCAGGGGAACTTCTTGACGGACATATTTCGGCAGCTATGGGTGATCAAGCTTTTCAGGCCCACCGAATCCATGCCATAGCCAGTGCCGACAAATCGCCTTCCTTATCGTTTGCTTTGGAAGTCAAAAATTCTATCCGTAATATGAATTTTTCAGCGCCGAACGTGAACATCCTTTTCGACAAAACCTTTGACATCAACGATCTCAAATTCAGCGGCACGCTTCAATCTCAAGACATGAGACTCCAAGACGCGGAACTTAGAATCCAAAAAATGGAGGTGCTCTCAAAATTTACGTATAGCCATGGCCCCAAAAATCTCGATGTCGAAAGTCTTAAAGTCCGTTGCGAGGGTATTGCTTTGGGATCTGATTTAAAAAAGATGGGATCATTGCTCACCTCAGTGACCGCCGCTGAATCTTTGTCCATGGAAACCGGACTTACCTATAACATAAAACAGAAAAAAATCGCCTTTGCTCCCTTAAAACTTCATATTGGCGGCCTGTCCGTGATGAAAAAGACGGATACGCTCATGCAGCTTTCGGACATCGACCTAAAGGCAGAGGAAATTTCCGGCAACTATCCTGTGATCGAGATCAAGGATGCAACCGTACACATCCCCCGGGCAAAGATTAACACAAGGACCCGGGACACGCTCATCGCAGATATCCGCCTGCATATCCCGGATGGCCGCATCGACACAGAAAAAAAATCCGTTATACTCCCTAAGGTCCGACTTGAGACTGATGGTTTGAAAAATCTTTTACTTGCCATTCGTCTACAGGAACGCAATCTAAACCTTACGATTCAAGGGAAGGAGACTTCGCTTTTCCATGCCGCCGCCGCTTACCACCTGATTCCGTCGGATTGGAATATTAAGGTTCATGATTCCATTCAAATCAACGTCACAGAACCCCGGACCGGGCCCTGGCAGGTGAAAGCAAAACTGTCTTTCGATGATCTCGTCTTTCAAAACAAGGATGGGAGCATAATGGGAGAAAAAATTTCCCTGAGCACGGGGATCGAAGGTGTTGTGGATTTAAAGCGTTCCATGATGACTTTTGCCGCCGATATAGAAGCCCAAGCGGGTGAAGCCCTTTATGATCGTTATTATCTGAACCTGGAAAGAAACCCCATTGTCACGTCCTGCAACGGGACCTATTATCTTCAAAAAAGATTGATAAAAGTTTCCAAGCTTCGATTCGACCTGACGGGTATCCTGCCCCTTGAAATCCAGGGATTCCTTAAACAGGGTCCGTCGAAAGCCAATGCCGATTTCACGGTGATCCTCCCGAAAATGCCCTTGAAACCGATATTTCATCATTTTTTGCAGGAGCCCTATAAGACCGAAAAACCTTTTCTGGCAACCCTTGAGACCGAGGGAACCGTTTCTGCTGAATTCCGGATAAACAGATTTCAGGATGCGTGGCAAGTTAAGGGGCGTTTCGGGTGGCTTGGGGGCAATTTTTCTTTGCCGGAGAAGGGTATCGCCCTAAAAGGCATTCTCGTTGATATGCCCGTCTGGTAC
>JBARSG010000642.1:0-3745 GCA_049644625.1 Desulfobacterales bacterium
CTTTACCACAGGCATGACCGGTTATCCCAATGTTAAACATATACCGGACAGACCAGAGGGAGGTGCAAAAGATTTTTCAGAAATTATCGAACTTGCCAAAACATGCGACCCGCCCGTTGAAATCGAAACCGGCAAGATTGTCGGCGGGTTTGCTCACAATCAGGTGATAGCCCTGGCCGACAAGGTCGTTGATGCGGTAAAATCCGGCGACATCAAACGCTTTATTGTCATGGCCGGGTGTGACGGCCGTCAAAAGGCCAGAAACTATTTTACCGAGGTTGCCAAAGCCCTGCCGCAAGATGCGGTAATTTTAACTGCCGGCTGTGCCAAGTATCGCTACAACAAGCTTGATCTCGGCGATATCGGAGGCATTCCGAGAATTCTTGACGCCGGCCAGTGTAACGACTGCTACTCTCTGGCAGTGATCGCCCTGAAACTGAAAGAGGTTTTTGGACTGGACGACATTAATGATCTTCCGATTTCCTTTGATATCGGATGGTATGAACAAAAAGCGGTGGCTGTTCTGTTGGCGCTGCTTTTTCTCGGTGTCAAGGGTATGCGCCTGGGGCCCACCCTGCCGGCATTCCTGTCACCAAATGTCGCCAAGGTTCTGGTGGAAAAATTTAATATCAAACCGATCGACACCGTAGAGGCGGATATCGAGGCCATGATGAGCGGCAAGTAATTTGTCCGGGTTTTTAACGGATGGCGGTTTTCTGCAGATAAAATAATTTTCCGGGAAACCGCCATCATCTGAATATAAAAAATTGAACCGATTGCAATAAACTCCGTGGACGGCCGAAGAATTTCTAATATACGCGAAAGATTGTCAAATCTAGGGTATCCTCGACTTTCCTAAAAGGTAAACAAAATGGGATTTTTTTTAATAAATTTATATCTCATTTATTGAAGAGTTATGAAAATGTATTTGAATAATAAATCAAACACATAAAATAATTTTCCAATTTTTTTACGATCAATTAGGGTAATACTGTTCTAAATGGACACTATATATAGGAATTTCAACAATGCCCGAACAAAAAGTAACATTGCCGATTACCGGTATGACATGTGCAAACTGCGCCATGAATATTGAACGGGGTGTTAAAACTCTATACGGCGTTACGGATGCCAGTGTTAATTTTGCGTCTGAACAGGCAGCCATAAGTTATGATTCCAAAACGTTGAACATTAAAGATCTGGTCGATAAAATTCACAGCTCGGGCTTTACCGTTGCTGCAACAAAAATTGAACTGCCCATAACCGGTATGAGTTGCGCCAATTGTGCGGCGAACATAGAGCGGGCCCTATACAAAAAGACAACAGGTGTTGTAACTGCATCTGTAAATTTTGCCACGGAACGACTGACAGCGGAATATATTCCCGGTGTTACTTCTGTTAATGATATTGTTTCGGTTATACAACGGGCCGGATACGGTGCAATTTTGGCGGATGAAGTTGTTGAAGGCCAAGACGCAGAGCAGGCTGCACGAAATGCGGAGATAAAGGACCAGACACGAAAATTTGTCTTTGGGGCAATCCTTGCCCTTCCCCTCTTTATTCTCAGCATGGGACGTGATTTTAACTTTTTGGGTATGTGGAGCCATGCGCCATGGGTGAATTGGTTCTTCTGTGCCCTTGCCACGCCGGTTCAGTTTTACACCGGTTGGGATTTCTATAAAGGCGGAGTAAAAAGCCTGAAAAATAAAAGCGCAAACATGGATGTTCTGGTGGCCATGGGGTCCTCGGTGGCATATTTTTATTCTCTGGCGGTTCTTGTTTTTCCTCCCTTGGGAGATCATGTTTATTTTGAGACCTCAGCAGTTATTATTACTCTGATTAAGCTCGGAAAGATGCTCGAATCCCGCACAAAGGGAAAGACCGGAGGCGCAATTCGCAAACTCATGGGTCTTCGCCCAAAGACCGCCACGATCATCCAAGATGGCGTTGAAAAAGAGATTCAAATAACACGGGTTCAAAAGGGCGATACGATCATTGTCAGACCGGGGGAACGTATTCCCGTGGACGGGGTTATCATAGAAGGGGAATCCTCTCTGGACGAATCCATGCTGACCGGTGAATCTTTGCCGGTGGACAAGCATGCCGGAGATATGGTGGTCGGTGGAACAATTAATGGTGAAGGTCTCTTAAAATTCAATGCCCTGGCCATCGGAAAAGAAACCGTGCTTGCGCAGATCATTCGTCTGGTTCAGGAAGCTCAGGGGAGCAAGGCCCCCATACAATCGCTTGCGGACAGAGTGGCGGCGATTTTTGTTCCGGCGGTTATTGCGATCGCCCTTGCTACTTTTGTATTGTGGTGGGGGATCACCGGTGAATTTGTACCAGCCATGATACGGCTGGTTGCTGTGCTTGTAGTTGCCTGTCCATGTGCTTTAGGGCTGGCCACACCCACGGCCATAATGGCCGGCACCGGAAAAGGAGCAGAAAAAGGCATCCTGTTTAAAAAAAGTGAGGCCCTTGAGATGGCTACAAAACTCGATACCATTGTACTGGACAAAACCGGCACCATCACAATGGGTAAACCTGCCGTGGTTGACATTATTCCTTTTGATCCGGGTTTTACAAGCCGGGATCAGCTCTTGAAACTTGCGGCTTCGGTTGAGAAAGGATCAGAACACCCGATTGGCAAAGCGATTGTGAACGAAGCGCAAAAAAGAAGTATTGATCTTTGGGAACCTGAAAATTTCAAAGCTTGGGGAGGTTTTGGTGTTGAGGCCAAGATACAAGGAAACTCTGTAAAGCTGGGCAAACCAAAATGGTTTCGAGATATTGGAATCGATATTGAAAAAGCAAAAGATAACATAGACCTGCTCCAGTCCCAAGGCAAAACCGTAATGATCCTGGTTCAGGAAAAGGAACTATCCGGTCTAATTGCAGTGTCCGACACCCTGAAACCGGAATCAAAGGCCGCGATACAGCAGCTCCATAACCAGGATCTTAAGGTGGTTATGCTGACAGGGGACAATCTTAAAACCGCTCAAGCCATTGCTTCGAAAGTGAACATTGATGAGATTTTTGCCGAGGTCCGTCCTGAAGAAAAGTCATCCAAAATCAAAGAACTTCAAAAAAAAGGAAACAAAACCGGCATGGTGGGGGACGGGATAAATGATGCTCCGGCCCTTGCCCAGGCTGACGTGGGCTTTGCAATCGGGACCGGTACGGATGTGGCCATTGAAGCCGGAGATATTATCCTTTCCAGCGGAAGTTTAACCGGTGTACCCCGTGCAATTAGACTTAGCAGCGCCACCATGAAAACGGTAAAACAGAACCTTTTCTGGGCGTTTTGCTATAATATCGTGCTGATACCGGTTGCAGCGGGAATTCTTCAACCCTTTGACGTTTTCCCCGTCTTTTTAAGGCAGCTTCATCCCATTCTGGCAGCCCTTGCCATGTCCTTGAGCAGTATTTCGGTGGTAACAAACAGCCTTCGCCTGTATCATGCAAAAATCGAAGAATCTTTATTTTAACGCTAAATTCAGGGCTACTGAACCGGTGTAAATTAAGATTCAACATATTTTAATAAAGAATCCACATCTTGAAGGATATAAAAGATGAACGTCGAACATCGAACATCGAACGTTGAACATCGAATAATGTATTCTACCATTTTATAATAAAGACAAAGCGAAGCGCCTTCCACATTCGACGTTCGATGTTGAACGTTCGATGTTCGATGTTCAAATTAATGAGCGAAAGTCGAGGCTTGCCCGCCTCAGGCGTAGAT